>DAOWFN010000184.1 GCA_030637945.1 Gammaproteobacteria bacterium | reverse complement strand
TATCAACGCGTTGCAGAATTCATCGGTGTTGCACCCGACCCCGGGACGACATGGGCAACGCTAAGGATCGGTGAACTTAAAGCCATGTTATGTCTCGCACTAAAAAATGATGAAGCCATCGAATGGGTTAACTGGTGTCTGCATATCGAACAGCTCGACCAGGATGCTACACGTTTTTATTTATGCATTCAGGCACTGCTCGAGATAAATATGAACGAACATCCATTAGATAACTATACAGATAGTCTTAAACTAATGTTTAATGAACAAACTTTATCAAATGCTATGGACGTAATATCAGGCAAGGATAATTTCCCCGGCTTACATAGCCCGGGATTAAGTCTTGACGGTTTTGTGACGCACAACAAACTGCTTGAAGGCTACAAAAAACTTCACATCGCCAAACAGAATAACTGGAGAAATTAAACTTCGACCTCATTGAAAATGCTAAATTTTTTTTCAAAAACAATATTAAGACTACTCGGTTGGCAGCTTGACATCGTATTGCCAAAAGAAAAAAAATTTATTCTTATCGGCGCACCGCATACTAGCAACTGGGATTTTCCACTCGCTCTGCTTACTTTCTGGACACTGGATTTACGAATTTACTGGATCGCCAAAATACAGATGTTTCATGGTCCACTACATTATTTTTTTACCGCATTAGGCGGCATTCCGGTCGATCGAAGCTCGTCACATGGTTTCATTGATCAAATTGCAGAAAAATTTAAACAAACTGAAGAGATGGTATTGACCATAGCACCGGAAGGCACACGTTCAAAAACCCGGTACTGGAAAAGCGGTTTTTATTATATAGCGCTAGCAGCTAAGGTACCCATCTGCCTCGGCTACATTGATTATAAAACCAGATCACTTGGTTTTAATCTGATCGTATATCCGACTGGTGACATCGAAACTGACATGAAAATTATTGCTGACTTTTATAGCAATATAAAAGGCAAACGACCACAAAATCAGGGGCCGGTTCGCATTAAAAACAGATAACACCCTGTTAGCTTGAATATCCTTTAAATTATTTTATATGCTCTATAATCAGGGTTACATGGCTTAAAGTAATTTCCCTTTCAATACACATAACTTCTTACTTAATGTAGCCAACGGTTGTTCACTTAAGGCATTCTATGGATGCGTGTTGAACGTGTCGCTATGCGACTATTTGTTAGATTAAAAATACTAAATTTCACTGAGGTGATATTTTTAACAGCCTGCTATCGACGGTTATCTAAAGATAAAATATGAGCAAAGAACCAACAACTAAATTACTGGAACCCTACCTAACAATAATGGCTGAGAAACAGGCAGCTGACCTGTTCTTCGTTACTGGCGCACCACCAAACATGAAGCTCGATGGCAAAACCTCTGCCATCGCTAAAAATTCATTTAAACCCGGTCAGGTTAAAAAATTAGCCTATAGCCTGCTGACAGAAGAGCAAGTAATTAATTTTGAAACAGACAAAGAATTAAACCTTAGTTTCACACTGACGGACGTAGGGCGCTTTCGCGTCAATATCTTCATACAACGCTCCGAAGTATCGATGGTTATCCGTTATATCAAATGGGTAATTCCTGGCCTGGATGAGTTGGGCTTACCTTCGGTACTGAAAAAAATTGTTATGGAAAAAACAGGACTGATACTGGTAGTGGGCTCAACCGGTTCTGGTAAGTCGACTACGCTGGCATCGATGATAAATTACCGTAATCAGCAGGCAGGTGGCCATATGCTAACCATCGAAGACCCTATCGAATTCGTGTTCAGACATGATAAAGCCATTATATCTCAACGTGAGGTCGGTTTCGATACGCTGTCATACGACAATGCATTACGCGAAGCACTGCGTGAAGCACCGGAAGTAATCATGATCGGTGAGGCACGTGATCGGGAAACTATGCAGGCAGCAATCAATTTTGCAGATACCGGACATCTATGCTTAACCACCTTACATGCGGTGAATTCAAATCAGGCAATGGATCGTATTATGAATATGTCTTCCAAAGATATGCGGGATCAATTACTGATGGATCTGTCGTTAAACTTGAGAGCCATAGTATCGCAACGGCTGGTTCCGGCTAATGATGGAAAACTAGCCTGTGCGGTTGAAGTGATGTTGAACTCACCTTACATTTCTGAATTGATCCGTGAAGGTAATTTCAATGAAATTAAAGACGTTATGAAAAAAAATGAGACCGTAGGCATGCAGACCTTTGATCAATCTATTTATGATCTATACAAAGCCGATAAAATCTCAATGAAAAATGCGTTAGCTTATGCTGATTCAAGCACTAATCTGGAATGGAAAATGAATTTTGACGGGGATCAGGGGCTGGAGCAAACTTCACCATCAGGTGAGCAACCATTTTCAGATGAACTGGACTTACCGTCTGTACAGTAAATTTTCTCTCTGTTTTTAATCAAGCAGCAAATTATATACTTCTATAGTAGTAATCAACCGGGCATGCATCTATAGGCCGAATTGTCCACCTCACCTTGTTTTTTTATGTCCGCAAGTCAAGACAAAAACTTTTTCTATCCTCATAATGAGCGTGCCCGAGCGAAGCGACAAATGCCCCTGTGGTGCAAATAAAAACTTTAGTTAGTTGATGTTTGTCATCCTGAACGACAGTGAAGGATCTTAATGCTTATAGATATCACAAGGTTTGCTAGATCCTTCACTGTCGTTCAGGATGACACAATATGGCGTTTTGTTTTTATCTATGAGTGTTAATAGCCAATATTTTCATACTAATTACAATCTTAAACGTCTGTTTGAGGGACTAATTCTGCCATACTAAGCCTAAACTCAACTTGTTATCTATCAGATGACATTTAAACTTACACACATTATTTTATTAATTCATTGCAACTTTTTTATAAGCAGCGGGGATAACAAAAGTCTCCACTGGTATTTCGACACCAGTTTTTATACTTTTGATCTCACTCTCAACACGGCCATTTTTTTCTGTTCGCATAGGCACACCAAACGTGCTGACATAATTTCCCACCTGCATACCAGCTAAAGTGCAAGCATCAACCAGTCTGGCGAATCCGCCCAGTGCAGCGTATTGTTTATTCATCATGACTGTTACCGCAGCAAACAATTCTTTCATCCCCTGTGTTTCATAGGCCGTTTGTGAGCCATAGATGACACCACACATTTTGCCGTTTGCCGTATATCGGAATTTCTGTGTTTTATAACCAGCAACCATCTTGCCTGTACCAAGCTTATTGATAGAGATACGAACGGCATTTGCATCATTTCCAGCGGCTATATCATCCAGGTCGAGTAACATGACTTGCTGCTTTTGTGGATCAACGACCTTAACACTGTGTTTTTTATAATCCACAATAGCGTATTCAGCCCCGGACATCTCTAAACGAGCCAGATGTCCATCGGTCAAAATTGAGCTCAATTCATCTTTATTTTGTATTTCGACGATTGTTCCTGCCATAACAGTAGAGTTACACAAGAACAACAGACCCGATACAGCAATAACTTTTATCATCAATAACCCCAGAAAATTTCGACGAATTATACCGATTTCATCGCCCGTTAAAAGCCATTATTCCTTCACTCTACCCCTTCTTTTGCATCCAGCTATCCCAAAATGCATATGATAATCTACATGAGAATCATTTGCATTTGCATTTACGTTGCGTATAATAGCCCACACATTATTTAAGCAGTGACGACTATTGCACCTCTCAAATACAGTCACTGAATATTACAAACCTACATTTGGAGCCAAGTTGTGAAACGACAATCTATTATTAAAAGTGTACTAGCAAGTTCAATCGCATTCGGTCTTATGCAACCTGCCCTGGCGGTAACCGACGAAGAATTTAAGGCCTTACAAGAGCAGTTTAATCAGTTGGCCGATCAGGTTGAAGAAAATAGTAACAATAGTTCAAGTGACACGACGATTGGCGGTTACGGTGAATTACACTACAACAACCTGAGCAGTGATACACAAGGCAAAGACAAAAAAGAACTCGATCTGCATCGCTTTGTCATCTTTGTAAACCATGAGTTTAATGACGATATACGTTTTTTCTCTGAGTTTGAAATCGAACATGCTTTTTCTGGTGGTGGTAAAGCATCCACATTTAAAACTGATGGCACTGTTGATAAGGCAGGCTCAGATGGCAAACCCGGTGAAGTTGAAGTCGAACAGGCTTATGTTCAATTCGACATCGGTGAAAACACTAACGTTAATGCCGGTATTTTCCTAATCCCGGTCGGTATTTTAAACGAGACCCACGAACCCCCTACTTTCTACGGCGTTGAACGCAACCCCGTAGAAAAAAACATTATTCCTGCAACGTGGTGGGAAGGTGGCGCGATGTTATCGGGCCACTATGACTCAGGCTTCAGTTATGATCTTGCATTAACCAGCGGTTTAAACGGTGGTACCAGCATCCGTGATGGTCGCCAAAAAACATCTAAAGCCAGTGCTGACAATTTAGCCGTAACAGGACGTGTTAAATATACCGGGATAAGCGGTCTGGAACTGGCTGGTACTGTTCAGGTACAGGATGATATAACACAAGATACCAGTGACGACATCGATGGAGCAACTTTAGTCGAGGCTCACGCCCGCTGGAACGTTGCAGACATCACCTTAACCGGTTTGTACGCAAGCTGGGATATCGATGGCGATGGTGCATCAACAGCAAACAAAGATACACAGGATGGTGGTTACATCGAAGCATCGTACAAACTTAATCCAAAATTTGGTATCTTCGTTCGTCAAAACGAATGGGATAACGGTGGTACAGGTGACACATCTAAATCACAAACCGATATCGGTTTTAACTATTGGCCACACGAAAACGTTGTTATCAAAGCGGATTATCAGGCACAAAATGATGCCGCCGGTGATTTTGACGGATTTAATTTAGGTGTTGGTTACCAATTCTAAAAGCTTTCTTGTGTCAGGCCCAGAGGATGCAGTGCGTCCTCTGGGCTTTTTGCTGTAAAATTCGCCTTTATGAAATCACCTCTAAAAACACTGCTTGCTTTACTTATCGTGTTACACAGTTCAATCGTGTATGCAGGCGGTGTCTATCAGGAACCAGCTGATTTCATCAAACAGGTATTTAATAACAATCCGCCCAAAGCCGATGTGTTATGGCTGGATAAAGACCTGAAAAAACAGATAGTAGAAATACTTGACCATAAGTACAAAGGCTTACGTGTACGCTACTGGCAGCGAGATAAAAAAACTGCCTGGGTGCTGGAAGAGATCGGTAAAGAAAAACTTATTACCACTGGCATCGTCATCAATAACGGCCAGATCGAACTAGTTAAAGTACTGGTATTCAGAGAAAGTAGGGGCTGGGAAATACGCCATGACTTTTTCACAGATCAGTTCAAACAGGCAAAGCTTAAAGACGATCATCAGCTTGATAGAACGATCGATAATATATCCGGCGCCACATTGTCAGTACGCGCTGTAAGAAAACTGGCACAGATTGCCTTGTTATTGAATGAAACGATCCAGCGGAAAAACCCTTAACTCGATACGAAAATGACAAACCGTAAACCAAAAAGATTTACAGCTTTTTTATGGCATCGTCGAGTCGGGTTATTTGCGCTGATCCTGGTGATCGTGCTTGCCTTAACAGGCATCATGTTAAACCATACTGAAAAGTTTAAACTTGATGAAACCTTTGTCAGCAGTTCCTGGTTACTCAAGTGGTACGGTATCGAACCAGAAGATGAACCAATATCTTATCGCGTAGATGACGGCACCAATACACATACCATCAGCGCCTGGGACAATCAATTATTCTTCGACAATTTAGCTATAACCAGCCTGGAGCAATCGATGCATGGTGCCATTGGCGCTGAACAATTTATCGTCGTTGCATTGGACAGTGAGATCATCCTGTTATCGCATGATGGCGAGTTCATCGAACGTGTCTCGACAAGCATAAGCTTCAGTAACATCCAGCGCTTAGGCATGAAATATAAACGCCCTGTCATCGAGACTAGTGAACCACTCTATTACATGGCTGATGAACATATTCTGGATTGGGATGTAATCACCAATAAAGACATCATGTGGACAGAAAAATACACGCTTGATGAGAATGAACGTAATCAGCTATTAACTGCCTATCGCGGAAATGGACTTAAATTAGAACGCGTCATCCTCGACCTGCACAGTGGTCGAATTTTTGGGCAGTTCGGCGTTTACCTGATGGACGCAGCCGCTATCGCCCTGCTCTGGTTATCATTGAGTGGTCTTTGGGTATGGAACAGTCGCCGCCGTAAAATGCGTAAGAAAAAGCATTACCAGAAACATCATAGAAACGAGCTTTAACTCTATTCAATAATAAAAAGTGAACGTCAACTTCCGGCCATAAGCAGACGGTCAATAGAATGTTGCAACACAAAAAAAACGGCAGCCATAAAGAAAGGACGCCGCCAATGTAGAATAATGAAAAATATAGTTAAGTTGTTATATTTATTACCAGTGATAACCGAGCATGATTCCAACGTGGGTCCCGCCCGCATCACCTTCCACATTAAATAATGTGACATCCGCCTGTGAGTAACGCAAATCTAACCCTAAGTTAAAATGTTGGTTAAGTGTCCAGTAAACACCAGCATTAAGCCAAATTCCTATACCGTTATCATCGTCTGCAACAAAGAAATTGGTTGCCTTAAACTCAGCATTAATAAGAGCAATACCACCCCCAATATACGGTCTTATTGGACTATCCGCGACTTCCAAAATTTTGCGTACACCAATATCTAATTCAGTAGTACTACCCTCAATATC
>DAOWFN010000075.1 GCA_030637945.1 Gammaproteobacteria bacterium | reverse complement strand
CAGCAGTAATAGTTCTGGTGGTAACAACAAGGCCAGCTCAGAAATAGAAAACGAAAGTACTAATGAGTTCTGGAAAACGATAACAATAAATATTGGCGGAATACTAGGCGAGGAAGTTAAACCAGGCTCAGGTTCACAGTTGGCGACAAGCAGTAACATCATAGTTAATCGTGAGAGTGGAATAATAGCTGTGCGTGCAACAGCGAAGCAGCATAAAACAATTCAAAACTTTATTGATCTGGTAGTAGGTAATGTGCAGCGCCAGGTATTGATAGAAGCGACCATTGCGGAAGTGAGTTTAAGTGATACCTATCAGGCGGGTATAGACTGGTCGGTGGTCAGTGAGACTGCGCTGGTAAATGGACAGACCGTGGTGACAAAAGGTGGTACACAGAGTGTAATCGGTGGAAATTTAGGCTCGGCACCATTTTTCGAACTGGCTACCGCCGGTGTTGTTAATGGCAATCCATTAAATGTTACATTAAAGGCACTAGAGACGTTTGGTGATGTAAAGGTCTTATCCAGCCCTAAAGTGATGGCGCTAAATAATCAGACAGCGATATTAAAGGTCGTTGATAATGAAGTGTTCTTTACTACTAATGTCGAAGTCGATTCTGGTTCGGTAAATCAAAACTCAACAGTTATCGTTGATACCGATGTAAATACTGTACCGATTGGTTTTGTTATGTCTGTGACACCGTTTATCGACGAAGATAAAGTGGTCACATTAAATGTGAGGCCGACCATATCAAGAATTATCCGATTTGTTGAAGACCCTAACCCATTGCTTGCTGAGCAGGGCGTGGTAAGTCAGATACCTGTGATACAGGTTCGTGAGATCGAAACCATGTTGAAAATCAATGATAGAGAAACAGCTGTTATCGGCGGCTTAATGCAAGATCAAATTAATAAAGAAAATCGCGGAATACCGATCCTGTCCAGTATTCCATTACTAGGGGCGTTGTTTTCCTATACTGAAGAAGAATTTGTTAAGTCTGAACTGGTCATATTTATACGCCCGGTTGTTATTGAGCACGCCAGTCTTGATGGCGACCTGGCAGACTACAAAAAATATTTGTTAGAAGATCTTCAGCAGGAAACATCTAAAAAACTATCTGATCAATAATGACCATTTAAGGTAACGATCATGAGTTTATTACTAGATGCCCTGAAAAAAGCTGCTGACGATAAGGATAAAAAATCCAGGGAGGAATCGGTTTCCCAGAAAAGCATTACCTCCTCAGTTAACGACAAGATCCAGGTAGAAGAATTAAGTCTGCAGTCAGATAATGATTCTCACGATAGTGTAGAGATGCCATCGGTTGCAGTTATTAATCATCCCGAAGAGCTTAGCCTTGATGATATTGAGACTGCGCAAGATGAAGCATTTTTAAATAAAGATTTAGATAGTCTGTCTCAGCAAGATAAGGAGCCTGGTTTAGAGAAAAAAGAAGAAGTAAAGCGTAACCGGCCGAACTCTTCCAGAGGTGAGTTTGCAATATCTGACGATGCCTTATCAATGCTTATATATAAGACTAATCATGATGTCAAAAAAGGGAAACGAGTTTTTCTGGCGGGCATATTAATTATTAGTGTCCTTATTCTTGCTTCAGGCGGTGCTTATTATTATATGGATATGGAGTCTGAGATCGAGGCTTTGGAACGTAGGCATCGAATAGCGATGCAGTCGATGCGTTCAAAAACGAATAATGAAAAAACACCAGAGAAAACTGAGATCATTCGAAATTTAGTTAGCGATGCCGAGCTGGAAGCCAAAGTCGAATATGCGCAAAAACATATGGCGAATGAAAAAACGCCTGTGCGTAAACAGCCTATGAGAAAAGCGCAGACGAAAGATCGTAAAGATAAAAAAACTGCATCGCCTATATTATCTATAGAGAGAACAAGCAAGGCTGACCCTGTTGGTGAAAAGCTAAATGATGCGTGGTTGGCATACGAAGATGCGCATTACATTGAAGCCAAACAGTTATATAAAGATGTTTTAGACATAGAAGGCAGCAATAGAGATGCTTTACTCGGTTTGGGCGCTATAGCAGTTATTGAGAAAGATCGTACGACAGCCAGAGAAGTATATCTATCATTATTAAATCTTGATCCTCGAGACCCTATCGCAACGGCAGCATTAGCGAGTTTGCATACTGATGACTCATCACTTGCTGCAGATGAAGAATACCTGCTGTCGATGCTTAAGAAAAACCCGGGTGCAGCGCATCTGAATTTTGCATTAGGAAATGTGTACGCACAATCAAATAAGTGGACGGCTGCACAGAGATATTATTTTAATGCATGGCAGCACGATAGTGAAAATGCAGATTACATGTTTAATCTCGCAGTGAGCATGGATCAGTTAAGTAAGCAGCAGCAAGCGATCGATCTCTATAAAGACAGTTTGCTCAAGGCGGCTAACAAACAAGTGAGTTTTTCACGTGAAGCCGTGCAAAAACGAATAAACGAATTAACCAGGTTGTAGAGTCATGAATGCCCCTACTGTCGTAGACATAAAAGAAAAACTCGGACAGCAGCTGCTGTCTAAGGGTTTAATATCTATTGACCAGCTTGATATTGCCGTTACAGAACAAAAGAAAAACGGTCGCTTGCTCGGTGAGATTCTGGTCGGCTTAGGTTTTGTCTCCGAATCTGTGATGCGAGACGTCTTAAGTCAGGTGCTAGGTATAGCCAGTGTCGATCTGGCTAGCGTAGTGCCAGATAAAGTCGCCTTAGACATGGTTGAAAAAGAAATTGCAGAACGATATACCATAGTGCCTGTTAGCTTTGATGAAAGAAGCATGCGATTTAACATCGCGATGAAAAATGCCTCGGACTTGATGATACTTGACCGGGTTCATGCATTAGTCGGCAGAAAGGTCGAACTGGTCCCCATGGTCGCCGGTGAGAGTGAAATTAAAAAAGCCATCGATCAATTTTATGGTTACGAATTATCAGTCGATGGCATATTACATGAGATAGAAACAGGCGAGCTTGATTATAAAAGCCTAGATGCAACAGAGGATGAATATAGTCAACCGTTAGTGAGATTGGTAGACGCTATTCTGGCTGATGCAGTAAAGCGAGAAGCATCAGATATTCACTTTGAGCCCGAAGAAGGTTTTTTGCGCTTGCGGTATCGGATCGATGGTGTATTAAGACAGATCCGAAGCTTACACAAAGACTATTGGTCGGCTATCGTGGTGCGACTAAAAGTAATGTGTACGATGAATATT
>DAOWFN010000145.1 GCA_030637945.1 Gammaproteobacteria bacterium | reverse complement strand
TTTAAGCATTCAACATTCAGGCGACGTTCTGGAAGATGAAGACAGCGGCATTTTCATCACCGACAAGGGTGACCGCACACGTATCGAAAACAATCATTTTGAATTCAACCAGATAGGCGTATACCTGAAAGGTCCTGATGACGTCATCGTAAGCAATAATACGATTATCGGCAGCCAGTTTCACCGCGTCAATGATCGCGGCAATGGTGTCTATCTATGGAACACCCCCGGCTCTATCATCAAAGACAACATCATCCGTTATGGCCGTGATGGTATCTTTGTAAACGGCAGCCGCAATAATGTTTTTAGCGGCAACCACATGTCTGATCTACGTTTTGCGATACATTATATGTACGCTAACGATAGTGAAGTCAGCAATAACATCTCGATCAATAATCACGTCGGTTTTGCGTTAATGTTTTCAGATCGTATCACCGCAAAAAATAATCTCTCATCAGGTGATGAAAGGCGTGGCCTGTTTTTCAACTTCGCGAATTATTCGATCATCGAAGGCAACCGGGTCGTCGGCGCCGAGAAATGTGTTTTTATTTATAACGCAAATTTTAACCAGATCAATAACAATTCATTCGAAGACTGTCAGATAGGCATTCATTTCACTGCCGGTTCAGAGAAAAATGAGATCTATGGCAATGCCTTCATCAATAACCGAAGCCAGGTGAAATACGTCGGCACACGTTACATCGAATGGTCTAAAGACGGCCGCGGTAATTACTGGAGCGATAACGTCGCTTTCGATATTGATGATAACGGCATTGCAGATCAGATTTACAAACCCAATGACCTGGTTGATCAACTTATCTGGCGACACCCTCTCGCTAAATTACTATTGAATAGCCCTTCTGTGCAGGTGTTAAAATGGGCACAGTCAGAATTTCCCGGTCTGCACCCAGGCGGAGTAACTGACAGTACGCCATTGATGGTACCGTCGCACACCCCTTTAACCACAGATACATTAGTATCCGGTTTAATACAATGATTACGCGTTCATATGTGGAAAATCGCGGAACAAGATTCCGCTCCTACAAGTGCATGCCTCCCCGTAGGAGCGGAATCTTGTTCCGCGATGCAGGCATCACTGTATTAAACGCACAACTAAATTAAACGATCAAACGATGAACACCCAAAACAACCATGTCATTTCACTAGACGCTGTCAGCAAACGCTACGGTACAGAAACCGTGGTGTCTGATGTAAGTTTCAATATACAGTCCGGTGAATGCATTGTACTGGTCGGGCACAATGGCGCCGGTAAAACCACGCTGATGAAAATGATGCTGGGACTTACCCGCCCTACCTCCGGTAACGTTGAGGTACTGGGCGCTAATCCAGCAGTTACCCGCAAAGTAGCACAGCACAGAACCCTGGGTTACCTTCCTGAAAGCGTGGCATTTTATGAAGCCATGACCGGTTCTGAAGTGCTGGCATTTTATGCCCGCCTTAAAGGTGCATCGAATATCGACTGTGAGAACCTGCTTGATACTGTTGGACTTTCTCATGCAGCAAAACGACGTGTCGGCACGTATTCAAAAGGCATGCGGCAAAGATTGGGACTGGCACAGGCGATGTTGGGTAATCCACAACTGCTGTTCCTCGATGAACCCACGACCGGTCTTGATCCATCTCTTCGCCATCAATTTTATGAATTAATTGACACCCTGCATAAAGAAGGTGCAACCTCGGTTATCTCTTCACACGCACTTAACGAAGTCGAAGCTAGAGCCAATCGTTTTATTATCATGAAATCCGGTGTTCTTATTGCCAGCGGCACACTCGATGAACTTTACAAACAGGCGGCGCTGCCGGTTCGTTTAAAAATTTCTGTAACACCAGGAGAAACATCCAGCGTTGCCGAACGATTAGGCTCCGAAATAAATATCAGTGCTATCAATAATAAAACGCTTAAGCTGTCATGTTTCAATGGCGATAAGATGCCGCTGATCCGTCGCATCACTGATCTCGGTGATGTGGTCAATGATCTACAGATCATGCCACCCAAACTGGATGAGGTTTATAGCCACTTCATGAACGGAGATATATCATGAAGATGCCAGGTTTAAAAGTTCTCCTGATACTGGCGATGAAAGAACTGCGAGATGGTTTGCGCAACCGCTGGATCGCCGCAGCCATCATCGTGCTGGGTACACTAGCGCTGGCACTGTCACTGTTAGGTTCTGCACCCACCGGATCGGTAAAGGCCAGTGCGATGGATATCAGTGTCATCAGCCTTGCCAGTCTGAGTGTTTATCTCATTCCGCTGATCGCGCTCATGCTATCTTTCGATGCGCTGGTCGGTGAATTCGAACGCGGTACGATGATGTTGTTGTTGACCTACCCGGTGACACGCTGGCAGGTCATCATGGGCAAGTTTCTTGGCCACGTACTGATTTTGTTTATCGCTATTTTTTCCGGTTACGGCGGTGCCATGCTTATCATGACTTTTGTCAGTGGTGCCAGCATGGAAGGCTGGCAGGCTTATGTTTCAATGATGGCGAGTTCGCTGGCACTGGGCGCTATATTTATCGCCCTGGGTTATCTGGTCAGCGTACTGGTAAAAGAAAGAGCCACCGCAGCGGGTACCGCGATCGGTCTGTGGCTGGTTTTTGTCGTGTTGTACGACCTGTTACTGTTCGGGGTATTACTAATCGATGAAGATCAGCTGATCGGACAGCAGCTGTTTTCAGCTTTGATGCTGGTGAGCCCGACCGATACTTACCGTATCCTAAACTTAAGCATGTTCGATGGCGTAAGCCAGGCGGCGGGCATTGCCGGTGTCGCCAGCGAAGCAGGCATGAACAGTGTCCTGTTAATCAGCGTTATGTTGTTCTGGATAGTTGCGCCATTGGCAGCGACATTATTCGTATTTCAAAAAAGAGAGTTGTAATAGCAAGCGGTGAGGATTCATACACGGGAAATCGCGGAACACGGCTACTATCAAAGCAGTCCGCTCCTACGGAGAATCGAAACTTGTAGGAGCGGACTGCTTTGATAGTAGCCGTGTTCCGCGATGCAGGCGCTAAACTTTCAACCGAACATTAATATTCAAAACAACATGAATCTTTCTTATAACTTAAAACATACAACTATCTTCATGAACAAACTAAGCGCTTTAATATTTATTACTATCCCCTTTATTGTTTTATTAACGGCCTGTGAAAAACCCCAGGTAACCGAAGTCCCGCCCGCGCAAACATTAAACCGTGAAGCCAATGGCTATTATTGCCTGATGACGGTCGTTAACCATATTGGCCCCAAAGGGCAGATTCATCTCACTGACAAACAACAGGCGTTATGGTTCACCTCGGTACGCGACACCATTGCTTTTACCCTGTCGCCAGAAGAACCAAAAAATATCGCGGCTATTTATGTTAACGATATGAGCGATGCTAACTGGGACGATCCCGGTGCAGATAACTGGATAGACGCGCGCAAGGCATGGTACGTACTCGACAGCAACCGCTCCGGTGGTATGGGTGCACCTGAAACGGTACCTTTTGCAACACGAGCAAAAGCAGAATTATTTGCCGAAAAACAAGGTGGTACGGTCTACTCATTTGATTCGATTCCAAATGAGTATATTCTCGCAGCTTCAAATTAATTTACCGCTTGATTATTATCAGCCATTCAAATCAGACACTGTCCTGGCTGCACCCTCTTTTATCCTGAATCCGTCCCTATCATTGATTTATATCATTGTCTCGCTCGTTCGTTAGGTGTAAAAAACCTTATATCCTATAAAAAATAATGCTCTTAAGGAGTAAACGATGATCACATATGACGAACTTAACAAACAAAATCATCACATCACTGAGCTGTCGAATATCCTTAGTTATCTTCTCAGGAATCGCTCCATGTGTGACACAGAATCCTGTTGCGGACTCTTCTATAGTTATGTGAACCTAGTACAGGAACACATCAAGATGGTCGACCAGAACATGTACAGCGAGCTGCTAAAAAGCCCTGATGAAAAGATCAACAACGTTGCCAGGAATTTCATGTCTGGCTCAGTGGAAATAAAAAAGATATTGAAGGGATTCACCAGGCGATGGTGTGCTACAAGAAGCAAAGATGCGCTGAAAATAAAAGACCATAAACTATTTCTGGAAGAAACAAATGAACTCTTCGACCTCGTACTACAACGCATCCTGGATGAAACCGAACACCTTTATCCGCTGGTTCGCAGTCTGGCATAATCGTTAATATCAGATAAAATAACAGGGCTTATACTTCTGCCATTCAGCGACACAAAGATCATTTTTTTACTCGTCACGAAAAATCGTGCACCTGCGTGCTATTAACGACATAAATCTTTTCTCTGTGCGACGTGCATGGATGCGCTAATATCGCAAGCGCAGGACGCGCAAGAGCGACCCTCTGTGGTAATTTTTTTTGGATATATTTATTCAAACTACAACTTATGAAAACACCTGAACTTCTCTCACCCGCCGGATTAATAAAAAACATGCGTTACGCTTTTGCTTACGGTGCAGATGCGGTATACGCCGGATTGCCCCGTTATAGTTTAAGAGTGCGCAACAATGATTTTCGCCTGCCGAACCTTGAGGCCGGAATCAACGAAGCGCACGAGCTGGGTAAAAAGTTTTTTGTAGCCACCAACATCCTGCCTCATACTGCAAAAATCAAGACCTTCATACGAGATATGGAACCGATCATTGCACTAGATCCAGATGCACTGATCATGGCCGATCCTGGACTGATAATGATGGTTAGAGAAAAATGGCCAGATATGCCCGTTCATCTATCCGTACAGGCCAACACCTTAAATTCACCCTCTGTAAAATTCTGGCAATCTGTTGGCGTCGAGCGAATAATACTTTCACGCGAACTCTCACTTAAAGAGATTGCAGAGATACGTGATGACTGCCCCGATGTAGAACTGGAAGTATTTGTTCATGGCTCATTGTGCATAGCTTATTCCGGGCGTTGCCTGCTCTCAGGTTATTTTAATCACCGTGACCCCAATCAGGGCACCTGCACCAATTCATGCCGATGGAATTACAAAGTTAAAAATAATGATGGTGATCAAAGCATAGAAAATACCGGTGTCTGGAAACCTGAATCGGATGTTTCCAGATCGAGCGAGCTCGAATTGAATGAAGTAGCATCGCAGCAATTTTTACTGGAAGAAGAAAATCGTCCCGGCGAATACATGCCGATCGAAGAAGATGAACATGGCACTTATATCATGAATTCCAGGGATTTACGTGCTGTTGAACATATACACCGTCTGGTCGACATCGGCGTGGACTGTCTGAAGATCGAAGGCAGGACAAAATCCTATTACTACACTGCCAGAGCAACACAGATCTACCGCCGGGCGATCGATGATGCTGTCAACGGCAAAAAGTTTGATCCGCATCTGATGAGTGAACTGGAAAACCTTGCACACCGTGGTTATACCGATGGTTTTTTCGAGCGCCATGCGCCACAGGAAATGCAGCGGTATCGCGACAGCAGTTCACGCAGTCAACGACAGATTTTTTCTGGTGAAGTCATGGAGTTTGATAATCAGAACAACCGTATCCTGGTCGATATTAAAAATAAAATCACCGTCGGTGATGAGGTGGAATTATTAACCTCTGATGGCAACTATCCTTTTGTCCTTCAAAAAATTGTCGATCAGAGAGGCAATGACATGGAATGCGCACCTGGCAGCGGTCATCAGGTATGGATCGATATCGAAGAGAATATAAAAGAAGTTAACTTGGGCTTGCTATGCAGAAATCTCGATAAACAGACTGCACGCATCGATCTGGATTAATCTTCACTGAATAAGCCTGTCATACCAAGCAAACGACTTGCGCACCAACCAAAAACATACTCAAGGTATTTCCACAACATGCTTTATACATATTCATATCATCTTATAAAGCTGAGCTTGTCCAGAGCTAAAAAGTTCATCCGCTGATATAATTTCTCCGACATTCTTTACCGGGGCATATCGCTTCCTTGCGATGCTTGTCTTTTTTTCAGTATGTGGGACGTGGTATAGTGGCATACCGGTTTTTAGGATGATATTTAGTCATGAAGAATACATTGTTGCTGGCGATTCTGGCGCTGCAGAGTTCCTCAGCTCTGGCATTTACAATCAACATTTTTAGACAGGAAGACGGCCACACCAACTGGCAGCATCTGGCTAACTATACCGGCGGCACACTACTGATCCTCTTATCCATCGTGACCACCTATCTGTTTATAGCCCGTCGCAAAGTTAACCAGGCGAACCGTGAGCTAACCGCTATTCGAAATAATCTGGAGATCCGTGTACAGGAACGGACTGCAACACTGAATGAGTCCAACCTTCTGTTGATGGAGAGCAATCACCTGTTGGAGAAAGAGATCTCGCAGCATGTGGTCACTGCCGATCAGTTACGATCTTCCGAGTCTTATATCAAAGATATTTTAACCTCGATGCCGTTGATGCTGGTGGGTCTGGATAATAATGGCTTTGTCACCCAGTGGAACAAACAGGTTGAAGAGGTCTCGGGAATACCATCAGAAGATGCATTGGGCCAAACACTGTGGGAAGCCTATCCACAGATGACGGTTCTGCCTGAGCATATTCAGCAATCGATCGAACACAATAAAATCATTCATCTAAAACAGAGCATGCGCAGCCTCTATCACTACGATGTGACTATTTACCCGTTGCAGGGGCAGGATGCCGGGGTTGTTATCCTGGTCGATGACGTGACCAAGCAGACTGCTGCTGAAAAC
>DAOWFN010000094.1 GCA_030637945.1 Gammaproteobacteria bacterium | reverse complement strand
CCAGTGCTTTTTTAGTGGAAAAAATTAAATACAGGATTAACGGGATGAATGCGTAAAACCAGTCTGCACGAATGAAGTGCAAGGTTTGTAAAGCAAACATTATTTCACTGGTAATGCTGCTGAAAGGCACGTTTTGTATCGTTTCCATTAATTCATTCATGATGTTGATTTTTTCTTTGAATGCAATAATGGTCCTTTAAATAGGTTCAGTGATAACTGAGGGCCATACAAAAACAATGCTAAAAGTGTAGCGAACAGTAAGCTGGCCGATAGCGGGATATAAAATAGGGCTTTAACAGGGCGGTAGCTTTGTACATCTTTTTCGACGGGCTCAAGTTTATCGAGCAAGCCATAGATATTTTGCAGGTCAGCCGTTGTGTATGCGCGAAAATATCGACCACCTGTTATCTTTGCAATCTTTCGTAGAGTGATCTCATCGAGCTCCCTGGAGCCACGTTTACCAATGCCGATAGTGTGAATTTTCAAACCTTTTTTAGCGGCGAGTTCCGCGGCTTTTAATGGTGTAATCGCACCACGATTACTTACACCGTCGGTCAATAAAATTAAAACACGGTCATCGGAGATGTTTTTACTTATTTCATTTGTTGAGGCCGATTTTTGCTTTGTATCAAGTCGTTTTACAGCAAGCCCGATGGCATCGCCGATGGCGGTTGCCTGTCCGGCGAGTCCGGTAAATGCTTCCTGTAACAAGATATTCACAGTGGCTCTATCAAAGGTGAGGGGCGCCTGCACGTACGCCTGATCGCCAAACAAGATTAAACCGATACGATCACCGACACGTTTTTCTATGAAAGCACTCGCCACCGCTTTCGTTGCAGTGATCCTGCTGATAGAACGCCGCTTGTGACGAATCGGGTGGTCCATGCTCTTCGAGATATCGATTGCCAGCATTAGATCGCGACCACTGACTGGTAATTCGACAGGTTCCCCCGTCCATTGCGGTCTGGCCGCTGCAATGAGCAGACACAACCATGCCAGCGTATAGAGCAATAAAGGCCAGCGAGATTTTTTGTCTATATATGTATGGTTTTCACCGACCTGGTAATCAGATAAATGTGGCACCTGCAGTGCGGCGTCATCGGTTTGTTTCGCGCGTGGCAGGAGTAAACGTAATAAAAAGGGCAGTGGTGCCGCAGCCAAAACCCATGGCCATAGAAACGACATCATGACGCTTGCACTCGCATCGTCTTTTTATGAAGCGCTTTATGTGGAGACAACAGCCATGATTCACACAAGCTTACTAAAGCTTTCGCGTCAAAATCCATCTCGCTGTTGTCTGGCAGATAAGGCGCAGATAATAGTATATTGCCAATATCGCTCTGAAATTTTACTCTCGAGGATGTGCTGTTTGTTTTATCGAGATAAGCCAGCCAGTCGTTACCCGTTAAACCGGCAATATCGGTTTTAGGATAATAGGTGATACTGGCACGGCGTAAAAGAATGGATAATGATTTCGCCAGTTGTGATTGGTCCTGAATTTGTTGAAACTGTTGTTTGATGGTTTCCAGTTCAGACTTTATGTCTCTTTTAAGCTGTCTGTTGGCATGTATTTTTTTAATAATAAAAAAAACAATAACGACTAAAAATAAACTGGCAATAACTGCCCACCAGCCAGGCGCGATCGGCCACCATGTTATTGGTTCGGGCAGGTGGATATCTCGGAGGTCCAATGCCTGGGGGATCGATGCTTCGGGATTTGCTGCTGGCTCATTCATGTTATTTATGTGGACAGATAATGACAGTTACTGCTGAGCGGAACGATATTGTGTTTTGTTGCTGCGTCCGGTAACACCCAGACCATCTCTTAATTTATCGAGAGTATTATCGTTGGTTGCAATGTTGACCAGATGTATACGGTGTTGTCGGCAAAACCTCTCAAGCTGGTTTTGATGGTCTAAATACCGTTGGTGATATTTATCTCTTGTCTTGTTACTGGAAGTCTGTATCTGTAGTTCTTTTACGCCATCAGTTAATTTGTATGTGCCCGATACAGGTAAATCATGTTCGATAGGATCTGAGATACTCACCATTATGATATCGTTATTGCGAGCTATATTGGCTATGTGAGCAAATGCTTTTTCGTTCATATCGCGAAAATCACTGATCATGAAGATCAGGCTGCCGGGGTGTGTTACTGATCGCAGGCGGGAAACGGCTGTCACTTTGTCTGACGTTATTTCAGCGGCAGCTCGTTTGTTAGCGGCTTTTTTTGTCGACCAGGCGCGATGTTTCGTGCAGCGGCCGATAAAATCCAGAACGGCTGTTTTTCCGCGGCGAGGTTTTATTTCAACGTGCTCGTCAGTCGAAAAAATGAGCCCGCCAATACGATCATTATTTTTTGCCGCGCTCCAGGCGATCAGGGTGGCCACTTCGGCGGCGATCACCGATTTAAATTTGTTGCGCGTAGCGAACATCATCGAATCATTGAGATCGAGCCAGAGCAGTATCGGCCGTTCCCTTTCTTCGCGAAACACTTTCGTGTGTGCGGTGCCTGTGCGGGCAGTAACGCGCCAGTCCATGTTGCGGATATCATCACCGGCTTGATAGATGCGAGATTCATCAAACTCCATACCGCGTCCTTTGAAGGATGATAGATATGCGCCACCCTGCTTAGCGTGTATTTTTCCACTATCTAGAGGTAACTGGTTTGCTTGTAAACGAAGCTGAATGAGTGATTGTGGACTTATCCAGGTAATGCCTTCGGCCTTTTGGTTGTTGTTATTCATGTTGTTTTTTTATCCGCAAATGAACGCAAATGAACGCAAAAAAACAAAAACTCCTGGTATGTTTTTATATCTTAATTTGCGTTTATTTGCATTCATTAGCGGAAAGTACTTCTTTTAAGGGACGGCCACCCGGGCGATGAGTTCATGAATAAAACTATCAGGTGTAACACCATCGGCTTCTGCTTCATAACTTAAAATGACACGATGTCGTAATACATCATAAGCGATCGCCTGGATATCGTCCGGGCTGACAAAGTCACGTTGATCTAACCAGGCATGTGCGCGAGCGCAGCGGTCGAGTGCGATGCTTGCGCGAGGGCTGGCGCCATACAACGACCAGTTGGCAAGGTCGTCACCATAAGCGGCGGGGTTGCGTGTCGCCAGTACCAGTTGCAACAGGTATTCTTCAAGGTTATCTGCCATGTGAACATCAAGCACTTGCGTGCGTGCATCAAAAATACTCTGCTGGCTGATCTTATCTATAGTGACATTGATCGTTTCCGCTTCAGCCCTGGCTTCCTGACGTGCTAGTTGCAGGATCTGTTTTTCAGCTGAAGCTTCGGGATAACCGATACTGACATGCATCAGAAAGCGGTCTAGCTGTGCCTCGGGCAGAGGGTAAGTGCCTTCCTGTTCTATCGGATTCTGTGTTGCCATTACCATGAACAATTCAGGCAGTGGATAGGTGACCTTGCCGACGGTTATCTGCCGCTCTGCCATCGCTTCGAGCAAAGCTGATTGAACTTTGGCGGGGGCGCGGTTAATTTCGTCAGCCAGGATCAGATTATGGAACAGCGGGCCCTGCTGGAAAATAAAAGAACCATCTTGCGGGCGGTAGACTTCGGTGCCGGTCAGATCGGCAGGCAGTAAGTCAGGGGTAAATTGTATCCGGTGGAAGTCGCTTTCGATACCATCACTTAAAACTTTGATCGCTTTGGTTTTCGCCAGCCCCGGTGCGCCTTCGACCAGCAGGTGTCCGTCAGCTAATAAGGCGATTAGCAGCCGATCGACCAGTTTTTCCTGACCGATGATGTGTGTTTGTACGTGTTGTTTAAGTGAGAGTATCGATTCCAGACTAGACATATTATTTTATTGTGACGTTGTTATTATGGTTTAGCTGCTTCAGCAATATAGAGATGTTTCAGGGGTGAGAAAGTTCACTCCCAAATGGGAGACTATCTTATCGTTTTTTATCATGTAATATACAGACTGTTTTAAAAAAATCGATATCAGGTGCTTCTTTCCACGGGTATTACGTAGGAAGAGGATAATCGGGAAGTTGGTGAGCCGCTCGTCTACAGATATGGCTGGTTAATCCAACGCTGCCCCCGCAACGGTGATTGGTGAGATTCGTTTTACCACTGCGAAGCTGCTTCTAATGCAACAAGCTTGGTGGGAAGGGAATGAATCAGATATTCATGAGAATACACACCATAAGCCCGGAGACCGGCCTGATGTTTTTATACATTAACATCGCGGCGGGCGATATGGTATAGAGCGTCCCTCTATTATCCTGGTGATGTTCTTTCCCTGTTGCCTCCAGATATTTTGGAGGATCTCATGAAAAATTTATTATCTCTTAGTGTATTAGTCTCAGCGACTAGTATTTCTCTACCCGTTTATTCTGCTTTAGATGCCGATGCAACCGAGATACCAGCGGTTGTGGTCAGTGCTGCTCGTACTGAGCAAAGTACATTGACAACGCCAGCCAGTATTACGGTAATCACGCGTAAACAGATAGAAGCCAGCGGTGCCAGGCATATCGTTGAAGTGCTGCGTGGCCAAGGTGGTGTGCAGATAAATGATCTCTACGGGGATGGCAGCCGGGCGTCGGTAGGGATGCGTGGGTTTAGCGAAACAGCACATTCAAATACCCTGGTGCTGGTCGATGGGCGACGACTAAATAATATAGATATATCCGGCCCTGATCTAAATAGTATTTCGCTGAAAGATGTAGAGCGTATAGAGATCGTTCAGGGTAGTGCCGGTGTGCTGTTTGGCGATCAGGCTGTAGGCGGAGTAATTAATATTATTACTAGCGGTTCTCGTGGTCAGGTTGGATTAATAGAAGTAGCTGCAGGTTCTTATGATACAGCCAGTCTGCGCGCTGTTTTTGGCGATGATGTAACGAAAAGCCTTCACTACAGAGTATCTGCGGAGCTTAGAGAATCGGATAATTATCGTCGTGATAATAACGAGATTGAATACACTAACCTGTTTGCAAAAACCGGGTATGATTATTCTACCGGCAACGTGTTTGCTGAAGCACAATATGTAAAGGAAGACTTGCAGTTGCCGGGATCATTGCTGCAAAGTGAAGTAGACGTTGATCGACGACAGACGTTCGTGGACTTTCTCAACGACTATACAGATTCAGAAACAGATATGGTCCGTATAGGTATTGCGCATAATATGAGTGACAACTGGTCGTTTGAAGCTGAATCAACGTACCGTGATGTGGAAAGAGAGATACAGCAAAGCTTCCGTGGATTTGTTATCAGCACACCCAGTTTAATAACAAGTAAGCAGGTTGAAATTACACCAAGGTTTATCGCTGTATATCCAGTTGAACATGGTGAGATTCAACTTACGGCGGGTATCGATTTTATCGATACAGATTATGAGTCTGAGATTACGGCATCGGCAGATGAACAGCTGATGCTTGCTGAATATGTACAGGTCATTGTGCCACTTCAAGCAAGATTAAATCTGACTGCTGGATTTCGCCATGCTGAAGTTGAAGACGATGTAATGTCTACATTTACAAATGGTAAACAAAGCACAGATGTAGATGTCGCTGAGTTGGGCATCGTTTACAGTGTCGATAAAAACTTAAAACTGTTTGGTCGTGTAGATCAAAACTTCCGCTTTGCTAAAGTTGACGAATTAACTTACGTATCACCAGGTACGCAATTAAAAGCCCAAACAGGTGATTCGGTTGAAGCGGGTATCGAGTATTCCAATAATAAATCGTCTTCCAGGCTGGTTGTTTATAAGCTGTCTCTGGAAGATGAGATCGCATTTGATCCATCTGCAACGCAGCCGGCAGGTGCATTCTTTCCAGGCGCGAACGTAAATTTTGATCCCACAACACACCAGGGCGTAATCTTAGAGTCAAGATATGACCTTGGTCAGAAAATCAGCCTGTCTGGAAATTATACCTATACTGACGCTACCTTCGATTCAGGTGTATTTTCTGGAAATCGGATCTCTGGCGTTGCCGAAAACAGCGCTAGATTAGATATGAACTATGCGATTAGTGATGCAGTAAATGCTAATTTGGGCGCGATATACATTGGTAGTCACTATCTAAGTGGCGATAATGCTAACGTGCAGAGTAAGGTGTCGGGTTATAGCGTGCTTGATATGAATCTGGCTTATACGTTTATGGATTGGCAGTTTAATCTGCGAGTCAATAATCTTACAAATAGAAAATATGCCGAAAGTGCTAATTCATTCGGATCAATATTTCCCTCACCTGAAAGGAATTTTTTGCTGACAGCAGCATGGGATTTCAGATAGTCTAGGCATATGGGTACCGTCACTGCACCAATCGCTGCAACCACGTCATTGTCAATTCTATTGCACGGTGCGGTGGTTGCCGCGTTGTTAACGGTATATGGTCAAACGGATCCAAACGAGGCAGTGGGCCAGGGTCTGGAGATAGAGCTTATCAGTTCCATTACAGCCTCTGACCAGCATGAAACTGATATATCGCGTAAGCAGTTACTCGATCTGTCGCAGCAAGAAGTTACTCAGGAAAAAGTCAGTGATGTTTCATCTTTAAAAAAACACAAGAAGAGTAATAGTGCTCAGGTGGTGACAGCGCTTTATAGTGAAAACCGTGTTGCCATAAAAGAGTCAGTTGATGAAGAATTTAGCGAGTTAAAATCTGAAATTGCACGTAAACGACAGAACATCTTTGAAAGTGACAGTGTTGCGTCGGCAATTCAATCAACCAATGCATCGCAGCAATACCATTCGATACTTGAGTTGCTGCACAGCAGTATCAGCGATAACAAAGAGTATCCTTACCTGGCGCGAAGACAACGCCGTGAAGGCATGGCGACCGTAGCTTTCGTATTACACCCTGATGGCACCATCGAAAATACACGTCTGATTAATTCCAGTCAAACCGTTGCGTTGGATCGTGCCGCATTATCTGCGGTCAAAGGTATTGAGCCATTTATAGTAGCGCAAGACTACCTTGAGCAATCAAAAGAGTTCCACGTCGATGTTGTATTCGACTTGCTCTGATATCCGGTTTGTAGGTTATTATGGCTAATCGACTAACAAAAATATATACGCGCACTGGTGACGATGGCAGTACTGGAATGGCTGATGGCTCACGTGTAGCCAAGGATGATCTGTTAGTGTGTGCGATCGGTGATGTCGATGAATTAAATAGTCAACTTGCGGTGCTCGCCTGTCACGTACCTGATGTGTTTATCCCATCGATTAAAACGATACAGGATAAACTGTTTGATGTTGGTGCGGAACTTGCCATGGGACAGGCATTGATCGGACAGAAAAATATCGATTGGCTGGAGCGATCACTGGATGAATTAAACCAGTCATTAACGCCACTTAAAGAATTTATCTTGCCCGGTGGCGGCCTGGCTGCCTCTCATTGCCATGTTGCACGTGCGATATGCCGACGTGCTGAACGCTCGCTGGTCAGTTTGAATAAGGATAAGACTGTAAATAAAGAACTTATGGCATATATCAACCGCCTATCAGATTACTTGTTCGTGCTCGCGCGTGCGATCAGTAAGGCAGCGGGTGAAGATGAGATTTACTGGCAATCAACAAGAATGAATAATGAATAATGAATATAAGGTTACAATTGATCTAAGTATGTTTTTTAATTATTCATTATTCACTGTTCATTATTCACTGCTTTAATTATGCGAATAGGTATCGATCTCGGCGGCACAAAAATCGAGGGCATCGCATTATCTGATGCTGGTGAGGAATTATATCGTCATCGCATTGCGACACCGCAGGGTGACTACGATGGTACGCTGAAAACGATCGTCGAGCTGATTCAACAGATCGAAACAGACACCGGTGAAAACGGCAGTATTGGACTTTGCACTCCTGGCGCCTTATCACCGTCGACAGGTTTGTTACGTAACTCAAACTCTGTCTGTATGAACGGCAAACCCCTCCTTACTGATCTGCAGGAATTGCTGCAACGAGAAATCCGCATCGCTAATGATGCAAACTGTTTTGCGCTTTCTGAAGCTGTCGATGGTATTGCAAAAGACGCCTCTGTTGTGTTCGGTGTTATTATTGGTACCGGAACGGGTGCGGGCATCGTTGTTGATAAAAAAGTTTTAGTCGGCACAAACGCGATCGCTGGTGAATGGGGCCATAATCCGTTGCCGTGGCCGGAAGACTATGAGTTGCCGGGGCCTGAATGTTACTGCGGTAAATACAGCTGCATCGAAACATGGTTGTCTGGGCCGGGTATCGTCCGTGACCACGAGCTGCATAATAATGAATTCATCGATGCGGAAACCCTGGATAACAAGGCGCGTTTCGGTGATGAAGAGGCGGATGAAACATTGCAGCGTTATGAAGATCGTATGGCAAGGAGCCTGGCGCATGTAATAAATATCCTGGATCCAGATGTTATCGTGCTCGGCGGTGGCATGGGTAATATAAAACGTTTGTATAAAAATGTGCCGGATATCTGGAGCGAATACGTATTTTCAGATGTGGTAAACACGCGGTTAAAGGCACCATTACATGGTGATTCATCAGGCGTTAGAGGGGCAGCATGGTTATGGCCGAAATAGATACATTGATAAAAACACCTTTCGGTGATTACCAATTACAACGTTACCCCGTTACAAAAAAGGAAACGTTAAGAGCATGGGATGCAGCAGATGAGTATGTATTGCATCACCTTGATGAGAATGAATTACTTCATGAGAAATCATCTATATTGATCCTCAATGACGGTTTTGGCGGGCTGTCGATCCCATTGAACAGCTTCCGTCCGACAGTGGTGACCGATTCCTATTTGTCTACGCAGGCCATCAGAGCTAACGAGAAAAATAATCAGATCGATGAAGCTGCGATAACGGTTATCGATAGTTTATTTACACCTGACCATGTGATGGAAAATTTGGTCGATGTCGTTTTAATTAAATTACCTAAAAGTCTGGCAATGTTAGAGGATCAGTTACATCGCATACGCCCGATGCTGACCAGATCAACAATCATTATCGCATCAGGTATGACAAAGCATATACATATGTCTACCATGGCATTGTTTGAAAAAATCATCGGGCCAACAAAAACATCACTCGCGCGTAAAAAATCGCGTTTAATTTTTAGTCAGTTAGATAATGATCTGGTAGTGACGGAAAATCCTTATCCTAAAGCATTCAACTTACCCTATCTGCTGGATAATATGGAGATCAAAATTGCTAACCATGCAGCGGTATTTTCACAGGAAAAGCTTGATCTCGGTGCGCGTTTTTTTATAGAAAATTTACCGCAGGATGACAGATATAAAACCATCGTCGATCTAGGCTGCGGTAACGGTGTTTTAGGTTTGATGGCTGCAATAAAGAATCAGCAAGCGAAACTGATATTTACCGATGAATCATATATGGCAGTTGAATCTTCCATCGATAACTTCTTATCTGTTTTTGATGAGTCACGCGATGCTGAATTTTTACAGACAGATTGCTTGCAGGGTATCGCAGATAATAGCGTATCACTAATCTTGTGTAATCCGCCTTTTCATCAAAATAACGCAATCAGTGATAAAGTTGCATGGCAGATGTTTTCTGAATCTAAAATGGCGCTGGAAGATAAGGGCGAATTATGGATTATCGGAAATCGGCATCTGGCATATCATGCCAAATTAAAACGGATATTCGGCAACTGTGAAGTCGTTGCCAGTAATAAAAAGTTTGTTATTCACAAGGCCATAAATAACGTTAAAGTAAATGGGCCTTAGGTTCGTGTAAATTTTGGAGTTGTTATGAATAAAATTAGAATAATTGCTGCTTTAATATCGTTTGTAAGTGTGTATTCATCACAAGTTAATGCTGATCCTTACGTTGGTATTGGTATTGGTTCTGCTTCTTACAAGGTTGATTTATCATCATTTAGTGCTGGGAATTTCGAAGAAGATGGAACAGGAACAAAATTGTACGGCGGTTATGCGTTTAATAAATATTTTGCTGCTGAAGTCGCTGTTTATAATTTTGCAGAAGCCAGTGTAGGCGCAGTTGAAACCAGTCCAGGTTCTGGAACTTTTGTCAGTGCGGCAGCGGACATGAAAGGCTTTGCTGCCTACGCTGTTGGCATGTATCCGATAAGTAAAGAAGTTAACTTAATGGCAAAGCTCGGTATGCTGAGTTGGGACGCTGATCTAAGTGTGGATACTATAAACGGTACTAATGAT
>DAOWFN010000007.1 GCA_030637945.1 Gammaproteobacteria bacterium | reverse complement strand
TTTTCATCATCACATTCGATCCAGCGTGCAGTAGTAACATTTACTGCTTCAAAACTGCAATCGACATTGTATTCATCCATCAATCGATACTTAACCACTTCAAACTGCAGCACACCAACCGCACCTAAGATCAAGTCATTATTATTTAACGGCTGATAAAGCTGCGTTGCACCCTCTTCACATAATTGCATCAGACCTTTTTTTAGAGCTTTCATCTTTAGAGGGTCTTTCAATTGAGCACGACGAAATAATTCAGGGGCAAAATTTGGGATACCGGTAAAAGCCAGATCTTCTCCCATAGTGAAAGTATCACCGATACGCATCGTGCCATGATTATGTAAACCAATGATATCTCCGGCAAAAGCCTCTTCAACATGTTCGCGATCTGATGCCATGAATGTTACTGCATCAGCCAGCTTTATATCTTTACCCAGTCGCACATGTCTGACCTTCATGCCTTTTTTGTAAGTGCCCGAACATATACGCACGAAAGCAATACGGTCTCGATGTCCCGGGTCCATGTTTGCCTGAATCTTAAAAACAAAACCAGTAAACTTTTCTTCTTCCGGCTCTACTTCACGACTTTGTGTAGCACGCGCCCTTGGCGAAGGCGCATAATCATTTAGTGCATCCAACAGTTCACCGACACCAAAATTGTTTATACCCGAGCCAAAAAATACTGGCGTTAATTCACCTTTTTGATATTCACCTAAATCAAACTCATGACTGGCACCCTTAACAAGCTCAATTTCTTCACGCAGATCTACGGCCATCCGCCCCAGGATTTCATCCAGTTGTGGATTATCAAGACCTTCTATCACATCACCTTGCTGGATCTTTCCACCATGAGTAGCACTAAAAAAGTGCACGGTATCAGTGGCAAGATTTAATACGCCTTTGAAATTTTTCCCCATACCGATCGGCCAGGTGATCGGTGCGCATTTAATCTTCAGGATGCTTTCGATCTCATCGAGAATATCGATCGGCTCACGCGCTTCCCTGTCCATCTTATTAACGAATGTAATGATCGGCGTGGTGCGCAGGCGACACACATCCATTAATTTAATGGTGCGGTCCTCAACACCTTTTGCAGCATCGATGACCATCAGCGCAGAATCAACGGCGGTCAATGTTCGATAGGTGTCTTCAGAGAAATCTGCGTGACCCGGTGTGTCCAGCAGGTTGATGATGCAATCTTTATGAGGAAATTGCATTACTGATGAAGTCACAGAAATGCCACGCTGCTTTTCCAGCTCCATCCAGTCAGACGTTGCATGGCGTGCAGCCTTTCTGCCCTTGACTGTTCCTGCCGTTTGTATGGCACCACCAAACAACAACAATTTCTCAGTCAATGTCGTTTTACCTGCATCGGGGTGAGAGATTATTGCGAATGTGCGCCGTCGTTTTACTTCATCTAAATATGCCATAGCGGCGCAATTATACAGGCTTACCGGCGCAAGGTATCAACTTGTTTGGACCCTATAGCTTTAGGCACAAAAAAAGTTTTAACTAAGGGCGTATGCCTAACTCTGAGATCTCAGAATATTCGTTAAGATTACAGCGACCGGTAACATAAACTCGCACCGATTTATTTGACGATACCGCTTCAAGCAGCGTCAGGTACATCTCTTTAGCACCGGATACATCATAGTCCTGGTAGAACCATTGTTCTTCCTTGCATGCACTTTTATTTCCTTTAACATCTATATTCACTTTAAAACGACGGTGGATGGTTGGTATCAATTCGACAACGTAGCCATAACCCGTCCAGCCCGATGATGCCTGACAGAAAATACTGCTCAACAATAACAATGTGAATAACGCTATTCGCATTTCAGATACCTTCTATTTGTCATTTAGCTAGATATTTAATATTTGTCTTTTAGCTAGATATTTAGCCAATATGATCGCATCCTCACGACCTTCATCTGTCGGATAATATGCCTTGCGTACACCCAGCTCATGAAAACCTTCACGCTGATATAACTTCTGTGCATGTGCATTTGAACGTCGCACTTCGAGCAGAACCATATCGACATCGGCTCGATCCGTTTTATCGATCAGATACCGTAACAGATGACGACCAAGGCCTCTCCTTTGATAATCAGGGTCAACACATAAATTTAATATATGGGCCTCACCAGACGACAGCATTATGATGCCATAACCTATCACTGCATCATCCAGCGTCATCACCCATGCATTATATCCAACACGCAAACAATCTCTGAAGATGCCCAGGGTCCATGGATGAGGGTAAGCTTTTTTCTCTACGGAGAGAACCTTTTTCAGGTCAGTATAATTCATGGTGCGAAATTCAACCATCGCAACCATTTCATCATTCATATTTTGAAAGTTTACTGCCATGTCATCATTGCACTGCTAGATTAGTATTCCTTTTTCTACTGCACTACGCCTGAATTATTTTCTGTATCTGCTGCAGATCCAGCCAGGCCTTACGTTTGTTATCCGGCTGCTGTATAAGCTCCTGCGGCGAATAACTAACAAACATCGCTACCGACTCAAACTGGCCGGACTGTACACTGGCATTCGTTGCTTCACGCAGATCATCTAATGACAGATTTTTCTGCAACATACAACGAGCGGCGATTTCACCCAGGACAACCAATAGCTTAGGCTGCACCAGCTGTATCTGCTGTTTTAGATATTGATTGCAGTGATGAAGTTCAGTCGTTGAGATAGTATGCGTTACTGGCACGTTACATTTTAATAACGATGTAATATAGACATCATCAACAGAGACATCGATAGCTGTCAGCATTTTTGCAAGCAGATCATTTGCTGCACCGCTGCATATCAACGCAGCTTCGTCATCATTCGCATCAGGCGAAAGCAAAACCAGCATTAGTTCAGCTGACTGTTTGCCTCTCCCTGAAATAGCCTGTTTTCGTCCCTTATGTAACTGACATCTATTGCATTGCTGTATGGCATCTTCCAGTGACGGCAGGCTTATGTCATTAGCTTCGACTGCTTCAGCAATGTTCAGCTCATCATTGACCTGCTCTACCGGGGCAATTAATTCCCAGCACTGAACGCCCATGACATCCAGATAATAACGTCGCATATTTTCATCTATAGGCGTCACAGTATTTTCAGCCATCAGTAAACCTAAACATCGCCCAGTTGCGGATGTTCACGGCCATCATTTTTTTCCAGTTTATTCAGTGCGTTGATGTAGGCATTGGCTGATGCGATGACGATATCAGTGTCTGCGCCCTGACCGCTAACGATTCGGCCCGCTTTTTCCAGTCGCACGGTCACTTCACCCTGCGCATCGGTACCGCTGGTAATATTATTCACTGAGTACAGTTGTAACTGGGTATCACTGTTGACCACACTTTCTATCGCTCTGAACGAGGCATCGACAGGACCGCCACCACTGGCACTGGCTGACACCTCTTCACCACCAACCTCCAACACCATGGAAGCTGTCGGCGTTTCACCTGTTTCTGAACAAACACGCAAGCTGACAAGTTTGAAATGTTCATTCTCAGTTGCCCAGTTGGTATCTGCAACAAGTGCACGCAGATCCTCATCAAAGATCTCGTGCTTTTTATCAGCCAGTTCCTTGAACCTTGAAAACGCCTCGTTGAGTTCCTGCTCTGAAGCAATATCGACATTCAATTCATTTAAACGGCTCTTAAATGCATTACGCCCGGAATGTTTACCCAGTACCATACGATTATCTGACCAGCCGACATCTTGCGCCCGCATGATTTCGTAAGTTTCACGGCTCTTCAATATACCATCCTGGTGAATACCTGATTCGTGCGCAAAGGCATTCACACCGACGATGGCTTTATTCGGCTGTACCGGAAACCCGGTAATGCCGGAGACTAGTTTTGAGCACGGTACGATACGTGTGGTATCAAGATTAGTATCACAGGAAAAAACATCCTGGCGAGTACGAACCGCCATGACAATTTCTTCTAATGATGCATTACCGGCACGCTCCCCCAAACCATTGATCGTGCACTCAACTTGCCTCGCACCATTTAAAACGGCGGCGAGAGAGTTACCTACTGCCAGACCTAAATCATTATGGCAATGCACCGAAAAGATTGCTTTATCTGCATTCGGAATGCGCTCGATTAAGTTTTTAATTAGCTCACCAAATTGATGCGGGATGTTGTAACCAACTGTATCGGGAATATTGATCGTGGTAGCACCTGCATCGATTACTGCTTCGATCACACGACACAAAAAATCCAGTTCAGAACGCCCCGCGTCTTCCGGTGAAAATTCGACGTTATCGGTAAACTGTCTTGCCATTTTCACCGAATCAACTGCTTGCGCCAGCACATCATCCGGCTGCATCCGCAGTTTCATTTTCATGTGTATGGGTGACGTAGCGATAAAGGTATGGATGCGTGAAGATTCGGCTGGTTTTAATGCTTCACCTGCACGATTGATATCTTTCTCCAGTGCACGCGCCAAGCCACAGACCGTGCTGTTTTTTATGATAGATGCAACGGCTTTTACTGATTCAAAATCACCCGGACTGGCGATAGGGAAACCTGCTTCGATAACATCTACATGCATCTTTTCTAAAGCTTTTGCGATGCGGACTTTTTCGTCCCTGGTCATGGAAGCACCTGGACTTTGCTCACCATCACGCAAGGTTGTATCAAATATAATTAAGTGATCACTGTTACTTGGTTTATTACTCATGACTTGACCTTCAAATCAAAAAAATTTTACTCAGATATAAGTTGAACGCGTATTCTCCTCGCCAGGAATCATTATCCGCCCTAAGGCAGGAGGAGAAGTTGAGAGTCTAACAGGAATGGCAAGACCACAGCCAGAGCTGACACATTAGAAGTGCGCTCGATGCTAACGGATTGTGGTGCAAAATGTTTCATATTCAAGATTACTATAACGATACGCTCAAAAATATACAAGCCCTGCTCGAATACTGGGCACTCCAGTACTAAACAAACTGGCTATTCAGCTCTGCCTCGTTTCCTGAATCGTCGAAGAACACTAACCACAGGACCTGACAAAGCATAAAGCATAAAACATCCAAATAAAGTTATCGGTGGATCAATCGCAGTAAACACAAAAACAAGCACCACGACCAGCATGGCCATAAACGGCACTTTATTATGGAAATCGATATCCTTGAAGCTGTAATAGGAAATATTACTGACCATCATCAAACCAGAAAATACGATAATCGGTAAAGCGATTATCGCGACATCTGCGCCATCGATCCCGTTATCAAAACATGCCCAGACAAAACCGACCACCACAGCTGCTGCTGCAGGACTGGGCAGACCTTGAAAATATCGCTTATCGGTATTGCTCGCCTTAACATTAAATCGTGCAAGTCTTAACGCAGCTGAAGCGACATATAAAAAAGCGGCCAACCAACCAAGTTTCCCAAAGGTGAAACTGACATCCACTAATGAAGACAAAGACCATTCAAACATGATCAGCGCCGGCGCCAGACCAAATGACCCCATATCAGCGAGGCTATCGTACTCTGCGCCAAACTCACTTTGCGTATTCGTCATGCGCGCAACGCGACCATCGAGCGCATCTAAAATCATAGCGATGAAAATAGCCACCGATGCCTGTTCAAACTTGCCTTGCGTCGCTGCAACGATGCCATAAAAACCAGCAAATAATGCAGCCGTGGTGATCAGGTTAGGCAGCAGATAAATACCGCGGTTGCGTTTTCTAACGGGTTGTTTGTCTGGTTGTTCCATAAGTTAAGGATAGCCTAGTCGCGCTGCATCGTCTAATTTAAAAGATTATCTTTCTCCGCAAATGAACGCGAATAAACGCAAATGTTCTTTCTAAAAAAATTATTAAAGGTTTTATTTGCGTTTATTCGCGTTCATTTGCGGAAAATATTGTTTATAAACCCATAAAAATAACAAAAGGGCCATACAGCCCTTTTGCGATTAAGCCAACTAAAACAGTATTAGTTTTTAGCCTTATCAACAATCTTGTTCGCTTTGATCCATGGCATCATAGAGCGCAACTCTGCACCCACTTTTTCGATCTGATGTTCACGGCCTTTTTTACGTAAAGCTTCAAGATTTTTTGCACCAGAGTGCATCTCATCAATAAATTCTTTCGCGAACTGACCGCTCTGAATCTCTTCGAGTATCTTCTTCATCTCGGCTTTGGTATTTTCATTAACGATACGCGGACCACGTGATACGTCACCATATTCCGCAGTGTTTGAAATCGAGTAACGCATGTCAGCGATGCCACCCTGATACATTAGGTCTACGATCAATTTCAATTCGTGCAAGCACTCAAAATATGCCATCTCAGGCGCGTAACCCGCCTCTACTAAAGTTTCGAAACCGGCTTGAACCAGTGCGGTTGTACCACCACATAAAACAGCTTGCTCACCGAACAGGTCTGTTTCTGTTTCTTCGCGGAAAGTTGTTTCGATGATCGCTGTACGACCACCACCGATAGCAGACGCATAAGACAATGCGATATCTTTAGCATTACCAGTAGCATCTTGCGATACCGCGATCAGATCAGGAATACCACCACCATTAACAAATTCACTACGCACGGTGTGGCCTGGTGCTTTTGGTGCGATCATGATTACGTCGAGATCAGCACGAGGGCTAATCGCTTCGAAGTGGATATTAAAGCCATGAGCAAAAGCCATTGCAGCACCCTGCTTAATATTTGGCTCGATTTGCTCTTTATATAAGGCTGCCTGATGCTCGTCAGGTGCTAAAATCATAACCACGTCAGCCCAGGCAACACCGTCTTCGATAGACTTAACTGCAATGCCAGCGCCTTCTGCTTTTGCCGCTGATGAAGAGCCTTCACGCAGCCCCACACAAACATCAACACCTGAGTCCTGTAAGTTATTTGCATGTGCATGACCTTGCGAGCCATAACCGATGATGCATACTTTTTTGCCTTGAATGATAGAAAGATCGCAATCTTTATCGTAATAAATATTCATTTTTACTTAATCCGTAAATGTTTTTAAATTTAATTGTCTGTTGTTGAAGGTCGAAAAATCCAGCGCGTTATACGATGCCCTTGTCGCCTCGTGCCATACCTAATTGCCCCGAACGCACTACCTCGAGCATGGTGATATGCTCTAACGCTTTTAGTACGGCATCAATTTTTTCACTATCACCCGTCACTTCAACCGTGTAGGTGGTATCAGTCATATCGATAACATGACCATGAAAAATATCCATTATGCGTTTAACTTCATCGCGCCGTTCGTCTTCTGCAACAAGCTTGATGAGTATTAACTCTCGCTCGACATGGACATCATCAGTCAGGTTCACTAACTTCACAACATCGACCAGTTTGTTGAGTTGCTTACAAACCTGCTCTACGATTTCATCCGTGCCCGTTGTCACTAATGTCATTCGTGACAACGATGGGTCATCCGTAGGCGCCACGGTTAATGATTCAATATTGTATGCACGGGCAGAAAACAGGCCGGCGACACGTGACAGCGCACCCGCTTCATTTTCTAATAATATAGAAATGATATGTCTCATCTCTACTGCTTCTGTTTTGTTTTCTTCGTATACCACGATAATTACACCAGGATCATTTCATTTAAGCCTGCACCAGACGGAATCATCGGGTAAACGTTTTCTTCGCGATCGGTAATAAAATCAAGGAATACCAGACGATCTTTTTGTTTGAATGCTTCTTCTAACGCCGGACGCACGTCCGCAGTTTTTTCTACCTTGATGCCGACATGACCATAACTTTCAGCCAATGCTACGAAGTCTGGCAGCGCATCAAAATACGACATGGCGTAACGCTTTTCATAAAAGAATTCCTGCCACTGCCTTACCATACCCATATAACCGTTATTCAGGTTAATAATTTTTATCGGTAGACCATATTGCTTACAGGTCGACAATTCTTGCAAACACATTTGTATGCTTGATTCACCAGTAATACAGGCAACCTCTTCATTCGGAAAAGCCAGTTTCACACCTAATGCCGCAGGCAGGCCGAAACCCATGGTTCCCAAACCACCAGAATTTATCCAGCGGCGTGGTTTATCAAAACCATAATATTGTGCGGCAAACATCTGGTGCTGACCGACATCAGAAGTAATATACGCGTCGCCATTAGTCACTTTGTGTAACTCTTCGATAACAAACTGCGGTTTTATAATCTCACTTTCGCGATCATATTTAAGGCAATCCTGTGCACGCCATTCATTGATCTGCGCCCACCATTTTTCAATAGCCCCTTTATTCGTTTTCTCAGCCGCTTTTTCTAATAAGGCATTAACCGCATCCAGTACCTGAGTCACTTCACCAACGATAGGCACATCGACTTTTACATTCTTTGATATGGATGCTGGATCGATATCGATATGGATGATTTTTGCATCGGGACAGAATTTTTCTAAGGCCCCTGTCACACGATCGTCAAAACGTGCACCGATGGCAATGAGTAGATCACTGTGGTGCATACCCATATTGGCTTCATACGTTCCGTGCATCCCTAACATGCCAACCGATAATGGATCACTCGCAGGAAATGCCCCCAGACCCATTAATGTTTGCGTGATCGGATAACCTAATGAACGGGTAAAAGTTCTCAGCTGCTCTGAGCCATTGCCTATGATCACACCGCCACCAGAGTAGATCATTGGCCGCTCGGCCTTCACCATAAGCTCAACAGCTTTTTTTATCTGTCCCTCGTCGGCGACAACGGCTGGATTGTATGAACGCATATTAATTTCAGAAGGATATTCGAACGCCACTTTTTCAGCAGTGATATCTTTCGGTATATCGATAACGACAGGACCGGGACGACCTGTAGTTGCTACATAAAATGCTTTCTTAAAGGTCTCAGCTATATCGTTAACATCGTTAATTAAAAAGTTGTGCTTAACGATCGGGCGAGTAATACCGACAGAATCAACTTCCTGGAAAGCATCATTACCGATCAGATGCTTCGGCACCTGGCCAGTGATAACGATCATGGGGATAGAATCCATATATGCAGTAGCAATTCCGGTGACAGCATTGGTTGCACCAGGACCCGACGTAACGAGAACCACACCAGGCTTGCCGGTTGCTCTGGCATAACCATCCGCTGCATGGGTAGCACCCTGCTCATGACGAACGAGGATATGCTGCACATCATCCTGCTTGTAAAAAGCATCATAGATGTGCAATACCGCACCACCAGGGTAGCCAAATACGTAATCGATATCTTCGGCTTTTAGGCATTCGATGATTATTTCTGCGCCGGTTAATTCCACTTTGTATCTATCTCGCTGTCTATATTTAATTTTCTATCAAAAAAACCTTATAAATCATGCACTTTTTCGAGCGTACAGATTCTCCACCTAGTAGGCGAACCGTGCATTCTAAACGGTTACACAGCAAATTTCACGAACATTTTTTGAGGAAATCAGATTAATTGTGTATCAAAGAAGACAAGGCTGATAAAATAGTTACTTTAGACGAAAAAACCCTGGTTTAAACCAGGGTTTTTTTCAAGAATTGCTGAAGTTATTTAGATATCACTATCAACAGTACCACCAGCAGCTTGTGTCAAAGTCTCTTTGATTGCATCAGGTGTAGGCATGATATTCATAAAGCTGTGATCACCCATCATGCTCAGGTCTGGGAAGTTGATCGCAATACGGAAACGTGCGTGCAGCGCTTCTACTTCGGAACCTGTCACTAAGACATCATATGGAAGATGCGCAGTAGAGCGAACATCTTTGAAATCAATTTCTGTCATGATGAACGTATCATCCATATATTTATTACCTGTTTCCTCAGATGATAAACTCACACCAAATAAGGTTTGTTTTTTACCTGGAACATCAATACGGTAAACTTTTGTTGCGCCACCGGCTTTTGCTGCCAGACCTTTTTCTACTGCAGCAACGGCTTGCTCGTAAGTATCGTATTCAGCCAGGTTGTATGGCTCATCAAAATATTCCATGCCAAAGGTATAATGATAGCCATCGAGATCATCTGAACTCAAGCCATCGGCTGGACCAAACTCCTTGACCGCACCTAAGGCCTTTTTAAGTGCATCTGCGACAGAATCCGAATCACCTTTTACATGATATGCCGCAGCCATATATGTAGGATTGGTGTACGCGATCTGTACTTGCTCACCAACTTTTGTTATAGAAACACGAGCGCCAGCAGCATAACCACCACGCCCATGAGAAGCCGCTATCTTTTTCAAAGTATCATTTGTAACAATAATGATATGGGCAGCGCTATAAGGTGAATATTCACCAGCGACTTCAAAACCATTATCACTAAGGGACTTTTTCACCCCTTCAATTTGGTCGCTTACATTGCCTGATGTCGTGGAGGCCAGTATAAACGGCTTCATTTCTCCAGCAGCCTGCACTGCCGCACTTGCCAGTCCCATCATCGCCACCACGATAGCAACTAGCAATTTCGCTTTAACTTGTAACATTTTATTTTCTCTCATATTCATTTTTTAATTGCCCCTCCCATTGGTAAATCAATTAGTTTGGTCTACCAGATAAAAGCGAGAAAGACAGAATAATGTAATCAAAAACAAGATCATATGCAAGAGCATGTCCTGTCAAATATAGTAAGGAGCTTCTGCTCAAGTTAAAAAAACCCGCTCACGCGGGTTTTTTTAACTTGATTGAAACAAATCGACTTAAAAATCTTCGCTACCACCAGCAGCAGCTGTCAGTGCATCCTTGATGGAATCTGGAGCACACATAATGCTCATAAAGGTTGCACCGGTTTTACTTGCCATCATAGGCAAATGAGGCCAGCTAACCGCAATACGGAAACGTCCATATAAGGCTTCAACTTCATTATCATAGACCAGTAATTCATACGGTAAATGTGCTGAATGACGAATTTCGCTTTTATCGATCTTGTCCATGATATATTTATCACTACTACAATCACTCTCGCCTGTACCACCCAGGCCAACACCAAACAAAGTCATTTCGTTACCTTCAGTATCTTTACCCAGGCTAATCTTGTAAACCTGTGATGTACCCGCTTTACCGCTAGCCAAATTACTCTCAACGGCTTTAACTGCGTCTGCGTGGTCACCATAACTAGCCAGATCACTCGGATCATCGAAATATTCCATCATGAACGTATAGTGATATTTACGCATATCATCTGCAGTCAGTTCTTTGTCACCCGTACCATATTGCTTCTGTTTGCCCAGCGCTGATTTCAGCTTTGCTGAAACACCATCAAGGTTACTGGCCATGCGATAAGCATTTGCCCAGTAAATAGGGTTAGTATAACTAACCTGAATGCCGCTACCAACTTTAGTGACAGAGGCACGCATTGCAGCACCGTAACCACCACGTTCCGATTTAGTTGCAGCCGATTTCAGTTCACCACTAGTGAAAACGATATTTTCAACACCGGCGTAAGGCGAATAAGAACCAACCACTTCAAAACCTGCACCAGTCAGTTTTTCTCTGGTGGATGCAGCTACA
>DAOWFN010000139.1 GCA_030637945.1 Gammaproteobacteria bacterium | reverse complement strand
TAGTGGTGGCAGGAGCGTCAGATCGATTGCGAGGGCAAGGAATATGACGATGCTGGTCAATAAACCCATGCTTGAATTCAGGTAAAAATGTGACTGTGCCATTATCATGAAGCCGGCAATTAACACCAGTGAAGTTACCAGTAGTGCCAGACCAACGTTATTAAATGCATAACGTACAGCGTCTTCTGCGTTTAAGCCTTTTTCTCGGCGCGCTCGTAAGTATTTACTTAAAAAATGTACCGTATCATCTACCACGATACCCAGTGTCATACCGGTTACGATAGATAAGCCAATGCCAACCTGGCCGACAGTGATGCCCCAAAGGCCGAATGCAGCCAGGGCTGGGGTCAGGTTAGGCAGCAGGCTGATGAAACCGTATTTAAGTGAGCCCAGGAAGAATATCAATACCGCGGAGATAAGCACGAGTGCGACACTGGTGCCGATAAGCATGCTGTTGATATTGCGTTTACCTAGATGGGCAAACATGATGGTAGGTCCGCTGCTATAAGGTTTAATCTGTGGTGTGTTTTCTTTTAGCCATTGTATCGTCGCATTATCAAAAGCGATGACTTCGTTTGATGTTAAAGTTTTGAGGGTGACAGCAATTTTGGATGCCGATTTGTCTATATCTATCTGGTTGTTTAGATCCTGGCCGTAGGGAAGTGACATTTCGTATAATAATAAATACTGTGCTGCCAGATTTCGTTCATCTGGTAAACGTTGCCAGGCGGGGTCATCACCATGCATGTTTTTATTTAAGCGTTTGAAAGTGTCAGAAATAGTTTGAACGTGCACTACCTCCGGCTGGGATCTTAGATATTGCGCGAATTGCGCGACATCGGCCAGGTATTCGGGATTGCTAATGCCACCGGATTCACCGGTACCTAATGCGTAATCGATATAGTACACGCCGGTTAAGTGCTCCGCTGCATAATCCGAATCGCGTCGAAATTCGATGCTTTCGTCAAAGTACTCAACAAATTTATCGTTTAATTCATTCAATGGAACCATCGCTGCAAGAACAATGATGATCAGTGTGTTGCCTAAAAGCAGTGGTTTTTGTTTTGCGATAACAAACTCACCAAAACTGGTCATCATCTGTTTACCAGCTACTTCACGTTTACCGCTGGCAGGCAGTATCGCCACCGCGGCAGGTAAGAAGGTAATAGACAGGATGAACGCCGCCGCTACACCCATGGCTGCGATGTTGCCCAGATCATGAAACGGTGGTGCATCGCTGAAATTCAGGCTTAAAAATCCCAGTACGGTGGTTAATGAGGTAACAAATATAGGGCGGAAGTTGATGCGCATACTTTCTACCATGGCATCATTTTTGTTTTTACCAATGGCGAATTCATGACGCATCGTAACCAGTAGATGAACCGCGTCGGCAATGGCCATGGTCAGGATCATGATAGGTGCTGACATCACTGGTGGCGATAATAAGATCCCGGACCAGCCGGCTAATCCCATCGCGGTCATAATCGATAGCACGATCATGATGAAAGTTGCGATAGTGCCACTGATGCCGCGCAAGAGAATGAGTAATGTGAATATGATGAAAAGCAAGGCCAGAGGATAGAGACTGGTGAAGTCATCCTGACTGGCTTCAGGGAAAGCGTTGTTCATCATCGCCATGCCGACCAGGCGAATTTCTACCTCGGGATATTTTTCCAGCATGCGCTGTTTCAATTCACGCGCAAAAGCAGCTGTTATCGGGACTTCATCAAGCGCCTTCCCCGGGAGTTGTATAGTGACGTTCACACCAGTATATCTGCTATCCGGTGATACCAGGCGATGCACTAATATCGGTTCGTTGATGGCGATGGATTGTATCTTTAAAAGATCACCGTCAGTTAATGTATTCGGATCAACAACAAGGTCATCGACCAGGAGATCATCTTCTTCGGCAATAGTGTGCTGATGATTGGTGATTGAGTCTACACGTGTCGAGAAAGGTGTCTGCCATGCTTCTTTGGTAATATCTTTTACGACGGTCAGTGTTTCTCTGCTGAATACTTTTCCTGAGCTGGGCGTGATAACAAATAATATGTTGTCGTTTTTGTTGAATGTTTTTTGCATTTTTTCAAATGCGAGCAGTTGGGGATTATCTTCTCCGAAAAACATTCGATAATCATTGCTGAATCCTAAGAATTGACCACCATATGCAGCTGCGAATACCACGGCAAGAGAAGCGAGTACGACGAGGTATTTCCATCGTATTACTAATCGCGTATATGTCTCAATCATAAAATAACTCCGATTATTGTTCTTTTTTTATTTCCTTTTATGCGTGACCACTTATACGTGATATTACATTTTTAAGCGGCTAATCATATCATCAAACGAAGCCTGCGATGATCTTTCAAAAAGAAATCTTGACTATGACGAATGCCGTTAGATTTATGTTTAATATACGACGGCAAGATTTAAATTTAGTTTCTGGAAATGGCACCTGACTGTATCAGCAACGAATGGATGTTTTCTGCAAGCATCTGGTATCCCAGAGCATTTGGATGGACGTGGTCAGACTTATAAGCGTTTTTACTTAAAATATTTCCCAGGACTTCATCAGCCACTGGTAGATTATTTGCCTCAGCCAGTTTCTGATAGATAGGTGATGTATTTAAGAATAGACCGAATTCAGGCACGCCGATTATCAATACCTGTATATTATTTTTGTTGGCGATATCGATCATCTGCTGAATATTTTGACGGGTTTGATCTATATCCAGCTTCCGTAAAAAATCATTAGCACCATGGCAGATGATGATGAGATCGGGCTGGTGCTGAGCTATCAGATGAGGCAAGCGCAGTAATCCTTTTTTACTGATCTCACCCGGCACTCCGGCATTGATGACTTTGCGCTGAATTAATGATTCAAGGATAGTGGGATAGGCATTTTGGCGACTTGTTCCGGTGCCATAAGTTAAACTATCACCAAGTGCCAGTATGGTAGCGTCGCTACTGAGAAGCCGCAATTTAGCGTTGTCACTGCAACTGCTGGCAACAATGCATAGAAAGATAATATGAGTCAATTTTATCATCTGGCGTTTGACGAAATTTTTTGTGACTGGGAAGAAATGGGTAACATGATCATTGATAAAGATTATTCTTTTGCGCGAGTTTATCAATCTTTGGATGTGTCAGCGAAGCTAAAAACACAGGTTGAAGATTTTATTGTCGAAGAACACATTCCCGTTGAGTTTAGTGGCGAGGGAGAGCATTGCTGGTTGTATATAAAAAAACAGGGTTGTAATACTGATTGGTTGGCACAACAGTTGGCGACTTACTGTGGTGTGAAAAAAATGGCTGTTGCATATGCGGGGTTGAAAGATCGGCACGCTGTGACATCACAATGGTTTAGTGTGCAATTGCCTGGAAAGCCAACGCCTGACTGGGACAGATTTGAGTCTGATACGACAATTGATGGTTCAAGTGAAAGAGTACAGGTTTTACAGTGTTTTCGTCACAATAGAAAATTACAACGGGGTGCGCTTAAAAGCAATCACTTTAAAATTACGCTTCGTGAATTAAGTGATACTGGTGATGAGAAAATCGAGTTATTACATCGGCGCTGTAAGCTGATCGCACAAGAGGGTGTGCCTAATTATTTTGGTGCGCAGCGCTTCGGTCGTAATTACAATAATCTGGATCAGGCTGTGAAGCTTTTTTCAAGGCCGGGATATCGGTTGCCAAAGCATAAACGCAGTATCTATTTATCGACAGCGCGCTCATGGTTATTTAATTGCATATTGTCAGAACGCATCAATCGTCATGTGTGGAATAAACGATTGCCGGGTGATGTTTTTATGCTCGAGGGTAAGTCCGCCTGTTTCAGAGATGATGGGGACGATGCACTAGATGAAAGGTTGAGCCATGGTGAGATTCACCCGACGGCCGCGTTGTGGGGCGACGGAGAAGTAATGGTTGCAGCTGATGCGTTAGCGCTTGAATCACAGATCATTGATCGATTTCCGGTTTATCGAGACGGTTTAATTTCTGCCAGATTACAGGCTCAGCGCAGAGCATGTCGAGTCCTTCCCGGACAACTGGAAAGTTGTCGTCAGGATGATGATTTTTTTGTTTCATTTAGCTTGCCATCTGGTAGTTATGCGACGATGGTTCTGGCTGAAATTTTTTCTGAATTAGTCGAGCCTGCATAATGATTAATGTGCTAAACATGTTAGTATTAACCCATTAATTAAGTTAAAAATAGTATTAAAAACAATATGATTAGAACGTTTAATACTCATCTATATTCAACTCAGGTTTGATACATGAATCCAAATTACCTAGATTTTGAGCAGCCCATTGCGGAGTTAGAGGCAAAGATTGAAGAGCTTCGCTATGTAGGTGACGATACAGAAATTAATATCGGTGATGAGATAAGCAAGTTAGAAGAAAAATCACGCTCTTTAACCAAGACGATTTTTAATAAACTGGATTCGTGGCAGACATCAAAAGTCGCTCGTCATCCGATGCGTCCCTACACGCTGGATTATATTGATCGCATCTTTACTGACTTCCAGGAATTGCACGGTGATCGTGCCTTTGCTGACGATGCAGCTTTAGTCGGTGGTCTGGCAAGGCTTGATGGTATGCCAGTGATGGTCATCGGTCACCAGAAAGGACGTGACACGAAAGAAAATATCCGCCGTAACTTCGGTATGCCCCGGCCGGAAGGTTACCGTAAAGCGTTGCGTTTAATGAAATTAGCTGAACGTTTTCGCATCCCTGTTATTACTTTTATCGATACACCGGGAGCATATCCCGGCATCGGCGCTGAGGAGCGTAATCAGTCAGAAGCAATCGCGAAAAATTTGTTTGAAATGGCCGATTTGCAGACACCTATTATCTGCACTGTTATAGGCGAGGGTGGTTCAGGCGGTGCGCTTGCTATCGGTGTCGGTGATCGTGTCATGATGCTGGAATACAGTACTTACTCGGTAATCTCGCCGGAAGGTTGCGCCACAATTTTATGGAAAAGTGCCGATAAAGCGTCTGTAGCTGCAGAAGCGATGGGTATCACAGCTAAGAAATTGAAAGCGGCTGGTTTGATCGACCAGATCATCCGTGAACCATTGGGTAGTGCTCACCGTGATGTGGACGAAACTGCTCGTAATATCAAACAGGCATTGATCGACAGCCTGGAAAAATTTGAAAAAATGGGTTTGGAACAACTTCTTGAAGAGCGATATAAACGTCTAACTTCTTATGGCGAAATGTTGGAAGAGCCCGCAAGTTAATTTACTTTTTTCTGCCAGGTTTCACTGCTCTAAAATATCATGTCTTTTCTTAAACGATTCCAATCCGTACTGGAGTCGTTATGCCCACTTTCTACAAATTCAAAATATGTAGTCGCATACAGTGGTGGTGTTGACTCACACGTGCTGTTGTATTGCTGTGCAAAACTGGAGATGCCGGTACGAGCCGTACATGTCCATCATGGTTTGCAGAGTGTTGCAGATGAGTGGGTGAGCCACTGTCAAAATATTTGTCAGCAGTTAGATGTTCATCTTGATGTGGCATTTGTTGACGCAGAACAAAAAAATGGTCAAAGCCCGGAGGAATCCGCACGCAATGCACGTTACGATGCATTGCGCATAAGCCTGCAAGATGGTGATTGCCTGATTACCGCTCAACACCAAAACGACCAGGCTGAAACATTGTTGTTACAGCTTTTTCGCACGGCAAGTACAGCAGGGCTTTCTGCTATGCCAGAGAAAAAACAATTGGGCAATCACCTGCACGTTCGCCCTCTATTATCATTTTCGAGGCAAGAGATAGAAGATTTTGCAAAGGAAAATGGTTTGCAATGGATTGAGGATCCAAGCAATCAGGACGTAAGGTTTGACAGGAATTATGTACGCGAAGATATCATTCCACGGTTAAAGAACCGTTGGCCGGAAATATGTAAGCAATTATCCACAGTCGCAGAATTACAGTCAAATAACATGCGAGTGCTGGAGGATATGGCAGCAATCGATCTGGCTAACGTTGTAAAAGCTTCTGTTTTCAAATCGAAATTATGTGCCTATGAAGTTGTGTCAGTCATCTCTATTCCCGCGTTAAAACAACTGTCTAGCGAGCGATTATTTAATCTGTTACGTTATTGGATGTTAAAAGAAATTAAAATTTCACCAACGCGGAATCTGTTGCAGGAGATCGAGAAAACGATTATTAATGCGCAGCAAGACGCAAATTCTGTCATTGCTTACTCAGGTTTCGAATATAGAAAATACCAAAACAGATTGTACCTGTTAAAGAAAAAAGTCGACCCAGGTGATATAAATGAAATTGACTGGAAACCTGTATCACCGTTAATCCTGCCAGGGTTAAAGATCCAGCTTACGGCTGTTAATAGATCGGGTGTTGGATTGAAGTTAGAATTGCTGAATCAATCCTTAAAAATTTGCTTTCGTAAAGGCGGTGAGTATTTTCATCCTGTACAGCGAAAACATTCGCAGAGCCTGAAAAAATTATTGCAGGAGGAAGGCGTCCCGCCATGGGAAAGAGGCACATTCCCGTTGTTGTTTTTTAATGACGAATTAATTGCTGTTATTGGTCTTTGGATCTCTAAGCAATATGCCGTAGATGACAATGAGGATGGTTGGGTTATTGACGTTGAGGTGTTGTAGTTTTTTGGTTTAGTTTGCTGATATTTACAGTTTACTTTTTATTTGGCATTGCGGGTTTCGCCCCGCTGGCGAGTTACTTTTCTTTATGGATTACTTCCCTGTAATCCACCCTACGGGCCGAGCAAAGCTCGTTCAAATTTGTTCCAGACAAATTGAGTCAATAGCAAAAGAAAAGTAACCAAAAGAATGCCATCCCACTCTGTTTGCCCCGAAAAAAAGCTCGGGGTGCCTGAATGACGCAGTGTTGCCAACGAGTCGCTCTGATGCGCCATCCGGGCGCACAGAGCTAAATTTTCCATCCCTGGCAAATTTCCTCTATCAACACCGCGTCATTCAGCAAACAAAAAGGGAGGATAAATCTAACAAACAAAAACAAGAACTGTTGTAGGCAGGTTTTACATTAGCGTTGTTTTATTCTTTTGATCTTTCTTCCACTTTTAAGCAAGCCATCTAGGTGGTGCAGTTATCATGGGCTCTCTGTGAAAACTGTTTGAGCGTTTTCTGCGAGTTTTTTCACAACATGATAACTGCACTACCTAGATGGGAACCCCTGCGTCTTTTTGCAGGGGCGTAGCTGTAGTGGCGGCTTTTTCTGGTTACTCTTTTTAGCTGTTGAAAAAGAGTAACTCGCCAGCGGGGCGAGACCCGCAACACTCAAATAAAATTACCAGGTAAATATTAAGCAACCAACAACAAAAGTAACCCAATAAAAAAGCCTCGATAAACGAGGCTTCTTAAGTGCTAAAGAGATCGATGATCAATCATCACCAGAAAGCGCACCCAATATATGAAGCAAGCTCAGGAATAGATTGTAGATGCTGATATACAATGTAACCGTTGCCATTATATAGTTAGTTTCACCACCATGAATGATTTCACTGGTTTGGTACAAAATCATACCAGACATCAATAATATGAACATACCTGAAACAGCAAGTGACAGTATGGGCATACTAAAGACAAATGCACCTAAACCCGCCAGGAACGCAACCAGGATGCCAACCATCAGGAATCCGCCCATGAAGCTGAAGTCTTTACGGCTAGTCAGAACATAGCCAGAGAGTGCCAGGAAGATGGCGCCGGTGCCGCCTAGCGCGGTCATTATAAGTTGGCTGCCGTTTGTCGTAGCCATGTACGCATTCAGTATCGGGCCTAATGTTAATCCCATGAATCCGGTCAACATGAAGACAAAAAGTATGCCCAACCCACTGTCACGAAATTTAGTGGTCAAAAACAGAAGGGCAAAATAGCCGACCAATGTCAGTAGACCAAAGTGAGGTACATTCATTGACATAGATATGCCAGCAGTCACGGCACTAAACAGTAATGTCAGTGCGAGCAGTGCATAGGTATTCTTTAAAACTTTATTGGTCGCTAGTATCTGTGATTCTGAACGAGCGGTTGACAATGATTGCATATTCTTACCTTTAATCAATATTAATAATGGATGGCCACAAGCTTAGCATTATATTGCTGTTATACATATATTTCGTCTGATTAAATCAGGCATATATGTGACTCGAATTTCATTAAAAAGTTGCACGTTTAATGCCGTATATATCGTGTGGCCATTTTTTTTAATTTCAAGCCCTGTGTTTACCTACATCCTGTAAATTATACTGTTTAAGTTTTCTGTAGAGAGTACGTTCACTGATGCGAAGCTCTTCTGCAACTTTTGCACGGTGGCCGTCATGTTGATGCAATAATGATTCAATATATGTCGCCTCAACTTCAGTTAGAGAGCGATTGGTGCTGGGCGTGTTGGCTTTAAGGCCGCGGCCGCTAGCTCGTCTGTCGGCAAGTGGATTGATAAAGACATTCGTAAAATTATTTAATTTTAATAACTCAGGTGTGACCAGGCCGTTTGTTGAGATGGCGACAGCTTTTTGCAAGATGTTATGTAATTCACGAATGTTACCCGGGTAATCATAACCCCGTAGAACTTCCATTGCTTCCTTGGAAGCTCGACCTGCTGAACCATTCTGTGCTTTGGTTTTTTCGAGCAAAGCTTTAACCAGTGGCGCGATATCAGAGCGGCGTTCACGCAGTGGTGGAATGGTCACAGAGATACCGGCAATTCGGTAGTATAGGTCAGCTCTAAATGTGCCTTGTTCAACCATCATTCGCAGATTATTATGTGTTGCACAGATAATACGGACATCAACATGAAGGTCTTCGCGGCCCCCTAAGCGACGATAATTGCCTGTTTCCAGCGCGCGTAATAAACGCCCCTGTAAGGCAAGGGGTATCTCACCGATTTCATCCATGAATAATGTTCCATGCTCAGAAGATTCGATCAGACCGTGGCGACGTCCTACGCAACCAGTAAAGGCGCCGCGTTCATGACCAAATAATTCACTTTCAAAAATACCCTCGGATATAGACGCGCAATCAATGGATACGAATGGCTGTGCTCTGCGTGTGGATTTGTTATGAATGAACTTTGCTGCAAGTTCTTTACCAACCCCGCTTTCGCCATTCAGCAGGATGGGGACGTCTGACGCTGCTGCAGCCGACATCTCTTCAACACATGCTAAAAAAGAGGGGGATGTGCCAATCATTCGTTGCATATCGCAACCCATATCATCTGATTTTGCGATAGGGAACACGGCCTCACCAAGATATAATTCACCATCGGTACCGTATACGGGAGAGCCTTTGATTCGAACATGTTCTTCTTCATTATTATGGTCGTAATGAATATGCAATACCTGGTGTGGTGCTTTTGTCTCAAATACTTTTTTATGTGGGCAGTCTTCACCATTTAAGTGACAGGGAACATCGGAATGGTGTGAGACCTGGTGGCATTTGTGGCCGACAATCTCATCACCGGAGACACCATAAGCGTTACAATATGCCTTATTTGCAGCGACGATATTGTAGTTTCTATCGATAACAACAAAGCCGTTATCAGAGGCGTCGATAATGCTTTGTAAGTTAATAGGGATACGATTTGTATGTGGCATATTGCCTCCTTTGGCTGTCATATTGTCATGACAATTCCGTCATTCTAGCCGCATTTAGATTTTAGTTGCATTTATGAGATATATCAATGCATTCCCTTGTCATATTTGCTTGGAAATATGACATAGCTTATAGTAATGTCAGGCGATAATTAAGCTAGCGTAAAAGTGGCAAGCTAAAGTAATAAATAAATAATTTACAAAAAATCTGCAGGGGTCATTGAATACTTTATGAAATCACGTAATATACGCGCTTTCTCGAATACCGAGACTAGGAAGGGTGGCTGAGCGGTTGAAAGCACCAGTCTTGAAAACTGGCAAGGGTTTACGCCCTTCGTGGGTTCAAATCCCACCTCTTCCGCCATACATAAAAACAGCCCCTCTTTTGGGGCTATTTTTATGTATGGCATAAATTATGCCGTTTTCATAAGATAACAATTTCGAAGCGTTTGTCCATGAAACGTCCTTTTACCCGCTAATTGCTGGTGGCCGCGATATCTGCCATGTCTTACGATTTCGCATCCAGCGTCAGTCAAATCTTCATATTTGAAGTATCCTAAGCGGTGTGCTTCTAATATCAGTTCGATCGCGGCTGAATCAGTTGGGTCTTTGTGCTCGTAAGGTAATTTTTTTAATTTTGATATGGCCTCTTTTAAAAGTGCTGTATCAATAATAACAGGGTCCTTAACATAGCTTCTAAGATGTGCTTTTATTCTGAATTTTTCTAAAACGTCACGTTGTTTTTTATGTGAGTTAAACATATTGACCTCCTAATATGATTGTAAAGAAGATTAGTTGGGTTGTGATATGTTTAATTGACCAGTTGCGCCAATCGGTTGACGCATCTTAAAGGCATCCTTGAAAAACAACTATTTATCCATATATTCAACATAATTGATTGATTTAGATAGAGAATATTATGAGTAATGCAAAATATATTGTATGTCCCGCGTGCAGTGCGGTTAACCGTATTCCCTCTGAAAAAATGGGCGCAAGTCCATCTTGTGGTAAGTGTCGAAAGCCATTATTTAATAAACACCCTGTGACTTTAACCTCTGAGAATTTTCACAAGCATTTAAAGCGTAATGATGTTCCTGTTGTGGTTGATTTTTGGGCGCCCTGGTGCGGACCTTGTAAGATGATGGCGCCAGCTTTTGAGCAAGCGTCAGCAGATTTGGAGCCACACGTGAGATTGGCTAAATTAAATACTGAAGACGAGAATAGTATCGGTGCTCAGCTAAATATTCGCAGTATACCGACCATGGTTATTTTTAAAAATGGTAAGGAAATAGCCAGGCAGGCCGGGGCGATGAATGCTGCAGACATTAAATCCTGGATCGGTCAATATACATAAAACGTCTTATTTTTTACAAAATATTTAAATTTCCATCGTTTTAACTGCTTCTGCAGGCTTATTAGTGCGTGATTTAATTTAAAACTTGTATATTTTATCTAATGGAAGTTACTGAATTTTTTGACAAAATCATTTTTTTCAGGGAAACTCCATGGACTTTAATAAATAGTAATAAAGGACAGGGTTTACTCGATGGCAGAATTGTTCTCAAATGAATGGTCACAAGCTTTTATGGATGCATGGAATGCAGATGAAGATATAACCACATCATTACAAAAAGTCGGTTTCAATTCGGTCGTTGCCTTTGGTCTGCCGGATGTTACTGAACCAGCGTTTATCATGACGATTGAAAACGGTATCGTGGCTTCTATTAATACTGCCTCATTAGATGATATTAAATGGGATATCCGGGCAACAACAGAAAACTGGATATCTCTTATTGTAAAACCACCTGGTTTGATGAAACTTGGCATCGCATATACGTCCAGAAAATTACGTTTCACGAAAGGTGATTATGCAACGATGATAAAAGACCCGAGTTTGGCTGGAGCATTTGTAAAATCATTTGCCCTGATGGGTAAAGTGCTCTGATAATGCTTTATAATTGTTTACTGGGAAGGCTGGTTTTATAACCAGCCTTTTTTTATGTGCATGGCTTAAGGCAATTATTTTGAACAATAATTAGTATTTGTTGTCGTTAGGCTGAAGATAATTTTATATATGTACCTAGAAATTCTATGATAGATAAACGTGATTTGGTCGTAATTGGTGGTGGGGCTGGAGGTCTGGTTGTTGCTAGTGTAGCTTCGCAGTTAGGTCTTGATGTGGTATTAATTAATAAAGAGGAAGCCATGGGTGGTGATTGTCTACACTATGGTTGTGTACCCAGTAAGGCACTATTGAAAAGCGCTTCTGTCGCTCACTTGATGTCTAATGCGGATCGCTGGGGGTTGCCTCCAGTAGAATCTCAGGTTGATTTGCAAAAGGTCAATCTGGCGATCAAAAAGGCGATTGATACGATTCAGGTCCATGACAGTCGCGAACGGTTTGAATCATTAGGCTGTGAAGTTATTACCGGCGAAGCATGTTTTTCATCGCCGTCACAGATCGAAGTTAACGGTATAAAAATTGATGCTAAACGATTTGTTATTGCTACAGGCTCGTCTGTATTTATTCCACCGATCAAGGGGTTGAAACAGACTGCTTATTTAACGAATGAAGATATGTTCAGTTTACCGGTTTTACCGAAAACTATGATTGTACTGGGTGGCGGGCCAGTGGGTGTTGAGATGGCACAAGCTTATTCTCGGTTAGGCTCAAAAGTGACGATCGTCGAACTGGCTTCAAGGCTTATCTCTCGAATGGATGAAGATGCGTCCAGGATCCTGGCGGAGGCATTGTCTTCTGAAGGCATTTCGGTTCATTTAAACACTGAAGTCGTTGAAGTTTTTGAACGGGATGAGCTAAAGCAGGTCAGGTTGAGCGATGGCGCAGTACTTCAGTCGGATGCTTTATTGGTTGCCATAGGCCGCCGTCCTGTTGTCGAATCATTAAATTTAGAAAAGGCGGATGTCAGCTATGATGCCCAGGGCGTTAAGGTTAACAGGAAGATGCAATCCACTAACAAAAGAGTTTTCGCCTGTGGTGATGTAACGGGGGAGATGCCGCTGACCCATGTGGCAGAATTACAGGCAGGCATCGTCATAGCGAATATGATTTTCAAGTTACCTAAAAAAATTAATTACGATGTTATACCCGCGGTAGTTTATACAGAGCCTGAGGTCGCACAGGTTGGTATCAGTGCCGAGCAGTGCAGGCAATTGAAACATGGTGAAGTATTTCAATTTGATGTATCACAGCTTGATCGTGCGGTAACAGATAATAGTAAGATCGGTGTTGCAAAAATTTTGACGGACAAGGGGCGAATCGTAGGTGCACACATCATTGCGCCACACGCGGGTGAACTGATCCATGAGTTAGCATTGGCAGTACAGGAAAAGATGAAAGTTTCAAAAATTACATCGCTGGTCCATGCTTACCCTAGTTATTCACAACTTAATAAGCGCCTTGCCGGGCAATATTATAGTGAGCGTTTTTTTAGTCCGTTAACCAAAAAGATAGTTGCATTTCTTAACAGGATTTCCTCTTAAAACCATGAAAGATACATTTGATCTATTAACGAATACTGACTTTCCGCAGATAAAGCGCTCGGCGCTGGAAACTTTACAGGTTAACCTGGGATATTTGTGCAATCAGCAATGTTTACATTGTCATGTTGATGCGAGTCCGCGACGTACGGAAATAATGTCAGCAGCTACCATTAGAGATGTTCTTAACTTCATCGAGAAAAAAGGCATCAAAACATTGGATCTGACTGGTGGTGCCCCGGAGATGAATCCTGATTTTTCTTTACTGGTTAAGCAGGCGAAAAATCTAGGAGTGCATGTTATTGATCGTTGCAATCTGACGGTCCTGCTTGAAGACGGCTTTGAGAATATGGCGTCTTTCCTCGCTGAGAATGAAGTTGAAGTGGTAGCCTCTATGCCATGTTACCTGGAAGAAAATGTTGATGCACAACGCGGTAAAGGTGTGTTTGATAGCAGTATCGAAGGCTTAAAGTTGTTGAATCAAAACGGTTATGGAATCGATGAAAAATTACAGCTTAACCTTGTATACAATCCACAAGGTATTAATCTGCCGCCCTCACAGGAACAATTAGAGGAGAGTTATAAAAAAGAATTAAAACAACGCTATGATATTTCGTTTAATAGTTTGTTTACTATCACCAATATGCCTATAAAACGTTTTGGTAGTACTTTACTCTCTAAAGGTTTATTTGAAGAATATATGCAGGTGTTAAAAAACGCGTATAGTAAAGAAAATCTTCCTGGTGTGATGTGTCGGACTACATTAAGTGTAGACTGGCAGGGTTATGCCTATGACTGTGATTTTAATCAGATGCTGAGCTTGCCTTCAGGATTGTCCGTTGAAAAAACACACATTAATAGCCTCTTGCAGAGTGATTTTAAAGGACGGAATATCGCAATAATGGACCACTGTTACGGCTGTACTGCTGGTCAGGGAAGCAGCTGTGGTGGTGCCCTGGTTTAAAAGTGTCGAGTATTTAATCTGTGAAGATATCAATCATTATTCCCGTATTGAATGAAGAAAAAAGCCTGCCGGAGACATTAAAAATCCTGCAGTCATTTCGCCATCTGGGTCATGAGATCATAGTGGTTGATGGTGGCAGTACGGACAATAGTTTAGTGCTCGCTGATGCCGGTGCTGATGCTGTTATTGTCTCAAGACCAGGGCGTGCAGTGCAGATGAACAGTGGTGCTGCAGTTGCGACAGGTGATGTTTACCTGTTTCTGCATGCGGATACTGTCTTGCCTGAAGATGCAGTGCATCTTATTACGACTTTGTCTGATGACCTTTTTTGGGGTTATTTTGATATCCGTTTATCGAGCCAAAAAATAATTTTCAGATTGATCGAACGGATGATTAATTTTCGCTCCAGGCAATCATATATCGCAACGGGTGATCAGGCTATATTTATCGAACGTAAACTTTTCAAGAAGATCGGTGGCTTCCCCAAGATATCATTGATGGAAGATATTGCAATAAGCCGTTTATTGAAGGATGTAACAGCACCTGCTTGTTTGAAATCGAAAGTCCTTACCTCAAGCCGGCGCTGGGAAAGCAACGGTATTATTTTCACCGTATTATTGATGTGGAAGTTGCGCCTATATTACTTTTTTGGTGTGTCGCCAGAAAGGCTCAATCGCTTGTATCGTTAGAAAGATTTACTCATGTTGTATGACGATACGATTATTCTGCTATTTGCAAAAGCACCGGTTCCCGGCAGTGTTAACACGCGTTTGATACCGGATATAGGTGTGGAGAAAGCAACCAGCCTGCAATATGATTTAATCCATCAGCGTCTGTCGATGCTGTCCAGGGCAAAACTGTGCGAGGTGAGCTTGATGTGTTCACCTGATATTGAGAATGAGTGTTTTTTGCAATGCAAGCAGCAGTACTATGTCGTTTTAACAGAGCAATTGGGTCGTGATATAGGTGAACGCATGTTAAATGCAGTTAAGACAGCGCTACAGGATTACAGGTATTGTATTGTCATTGGCACTGATGCGCCTGCTCTGGACGAAGTGCTCATCGAGCAGGCTATCGAATCATTACATACAGAGACGGATGTGGTTTTTGTGCCTGCTGAAGATGGCGGTTATGTTTTATTAGGCTTGCAGCAAGCGCATGATTTTTTGTTTCAGGACATAGACTGGGGTAGTGCGCAGGTGATGCAGCAGTCACGCCGTAATCTCGAGTTAAACAAGGTTTCTTATAAAGAACTTGCTACGTGCTGGGATGTGGACAGGTTAGAAGATTATCAGCGTTACTTAACATTGTAATTTTTAGCTGTTCTGCTCATGTCATTCTAGCGAAACTAGTGAGCCACGTTTTTTTTGAGGTAGGTGCGAATAAATTTGCACCTAACCATAACTACACAAAATAACTCTCATTAATCCACATGTGGGTAGCAATGCTTGCTGCATAACCTAGTGCGATTACAGGTGTCCATTTTAGATGGCCAAAGAACGTGTATTTGCCACGAGCCTGCCCCATGAGCGCAACGCCTGCTGCTGACCCGATCGATAGCATTGAACCACCGACGCCGGCTGTTAATGTCACTAGCAACCATTGGCCCGTCGACATGTCGGGGTTCATCGTTAATACGGCAAACATTACCGGAATATTATCAACGATGGCGGAAAGTGCGCCAACAGCAATATTTGCATTGGTGGCGCCCCAGCCGGTATACATGAGCTCGGAGGCCATGGAGAGGTATCCAATGAAGCCTAAGCCGCCTACACAAAGAACCACGCCATAGAAGAAGAATAAAGTATCCCACTCGGCGCGCGCAACACGATCAAATATGTCATAGGGTATTACGCTGCCTACATCTCCAACCCCATTGTGTTCATGATATTTGAAATGTGTTTTCTTTAGATAATATCCCATGAATTTAAGGTAGCCCAAACCAGTTAACATGCCGATAACGGGTGGTAGGCCCAGGGAAGTGTGGAAAAATATCGCTGTTGTTATTGTCAGTAAAAATAAAGTAATAATGCGTTTTGCACCGCGTCGCATGATGGTTTTTTCATCTGCTGCCTGTGGCTTTTCGTTGGGGACAGCAAAACTCATGATGGTGGCCGGTATAATAAAGTTTACTATTGACGGTATAAACAGTGCGAAGAAAGTCCAGAAATCTATAATATCCTTTTGCCATACCATCAGAGTCGTGATGTCGCCAAACGGTGAAAATGCACCACCAGCGTTAGCAGCAACGACGATATTGATGCAGGCAAGTGTAATAAATTTTGTGTTGTCGCCACCAACCGCAAGAACAACAGCACACATCAGCAGTGCAGTTGTCAGGTTATCAGCAACGGGTGAGATAAAAAATGCGAGCACACCTGTGAGCCAGAATAACGAGCGAAACCCAAATCCCCGATTAATCAACCATGAACGTAGCGCGTTAAATACCTGGCGTTCTTCCATAGCGTTCACATAAGTCATAGCCACAAGCAGGAATAGCATTAACTCAGTATATTCAAGGAAGTTATCGCGAAGTGCATGTTCTGCAAGTTCTGGCATGCCATGCTGTGTGTAATACCAACCGATCATTCCCCATATGATACCGGCAGCGATGATGACTGGTTTCGATTTACGTAGATCAATAAATTCTTCACTCATCACCATCAGATAAGCAATGACAAAAATGGCAATAGAGGCAAAACCGATAAAGCTATTGGTTAGATTCAATGGCTCGTGTACCACCTGTGTTGCGGCGATCGAAAGTGAGGGTGTGATACAAGTTAGTATAAAAATACTTAAGGTTTTTATATTGATCATATCTGGGTGCCGTCAGTATTTATAACGTCAG
>DAOWFN010000093.1 GCA_030637945.1 Gammaproteobacteria bacterium | reverse complement strand
CCTAAAAAAGCGACACTGGCTTTTAGCTTCTCTGCATCTTTGAGGCTCTGGAATGATCCGATTTGCAGGACATACTGTTTGCTCGTGCGAGTTTTATTTGTGTTGCTGACCGATGTGCTTTTTTTAGTTTCTGCCGGGCTTTCTGGCGGACGAGTTTCACTCTCTGGAATAAAAATTTCGAGCTCGGGTAATATGGTGTAGAAATTAAATTTTTGTTCTTTTTTTTCCGTAGAAGATTTTTTTTCCTCTGCCTTCTTTGTGGTCGTGTTTTTCTTTTTCGGTTGCAGTTTTAATTTTTCTAATTCTTCCTGTACCGCGCTGCCGAAATTTTTATCGGTTTCAGGCTGTTTATCGAGGTACACGATAAATGCAATAAATAAACCGATGGCAAGACCTGATAATAACCAGACATAACCAGGCAGTGATTTTTTTCGTTTACGCGATGCGTGGTATTTGTAGTCTCTAGGCATTTGTTAACGTGGTTTTATCGGCTACATTTTTATCGGTGCGCTTACGCCCAATAAAGTGAGGCCGTTGTTTAAGATTTGTTTTGTTGCGCTGATCAAATTGAAGCGAGCATCACGCCCGTTGGCATCATCGATAATAAACTGATGTGCGTTGTAATAAGAGTGCAACAGGGTTGCCAGTTCGCGTAGATAATGCACCAGCAAATGTGGGTCGGCATTAAACGCAGCTTTGTGCAGGATGTCAGCATAGGCGTCTAGTTTACTGATGAGATCAGTTTCATGTTTTTCAGTAAGCAAGTTCAAGTGTCGAAATCCGTTTTCACTATCATGATTGAATTGCTTTTCTGATAACTGTGCCAGAACACTGCAGATCCTGGCGTGAGCGTATTGGATGTAATAAACCGGGTTATCGTTACTCTGTGATTTGGCTAGATCCAGATCGAAATCCATGTGTTGCTCACATTTACGCATGACATAAAAGAAGCGTGCTGCATCAGTCCCCACTTCTTTGCGTAACTCTCTCAAGGTTACAAAAGAGCCTGAACGTGTCGACATCTGTACGCGTTCACCATGGCGATATAGATTAGCGAACTGCACTAATAAGATATCAAGTTTGCTTTCATCTTTACCCAGGGCGGTTAAAGCTGCTTTTACACGAGGTACATAACCATGATGGTCTGCCCCCCAGATGTTGATCACACGGTTGTAACCACGGTCGAATTTATCCAGGTGATAGGCAATGTCTGAAGCGAAATAAGTGCCCTGACCATTATCACGGATGACTACGCGATCTTTTTCATCGCCAAAGTCTGTAGAGCGAAACCATAACGCACCTTTCTCTTCATAGATATGTCCAGCATCCTGTAACTGTTTCACTGCAGCATTAATTAGATCACGGTCAGCTAAGGATTGTTCTGAGTACCAGTGTTCATAGTGGACGCCAAATTCTTCGAGGTCCTGACGGATGTCTTCGATGATCGTGTCGAGACCAGCCTTGAAAATAGTTTGATAGTCCTCGTTCCCTAGTAAAGATTTAGCACGATCGATTAACGCGTCTATGTGAATTTCCTTATCACCGCCCTCGGCTTCATCGGCAGGGATATCTCGCATGACGGTTTCTGCCGTTCGCACGAAGTTATCTTTATATTTTTGTTTTAGTGAGCGCGCGATGTCGTAGATGTACTCCTCGCTTTTGTAACCATTACTTGGGAAAGGAATGTCGACAGCATTTTCCTGTAGATACCGCAGCCATATACTGGTCGCTAAAATATTCATCTGCCGCCCGGCATCATTGACATAATATTCGCAGTCCACATCAAAACCAACCGCGCGCATCAGTGAGGCCAGCGTTGCACCATAAGCTGCACCACGACCATGACCAACATGTAATGGTCCTGTGGGGTTTGCCGAGACAAATTCGATCTGTATTTTTTCTTTTTTGCCGGCATCGCTCTGGCCAAAGGTGTCACCTTTATCAAGAATATTTTTGATGATGCTTAAGGTGTTTTCCTGCGCCAAAAAGAAATTGATAAATCCGGGACCGGCGATTTCAATCTTTATGATTGATTCATTAGTGTCAAGCGTATCTATGATGATCTGCGCGACATCACGAGGTGATTTGCCCGCTTGCTTCGCTAGCATCATGGCTACGTTGCAGGTGAAGTCACCATGCGCGGCATCTTTAGTGCGTGTGATCTGCAGTGCGGGTTTGGTTTCAATCATGCTGTCAGCAATAAGCTGATCTATCGCCTGATTGAGCAGTTTTTCGATGGTTTGTTTCAAAGGGTGTTCTTTATGTGTTTTTGTGGGGTGCGATTATACGTTAAAGGGAGGGGAGTTTTAAGTTATAACTTACAACATACTTTCTTCAAAAAGTATCATAAGGATCAACATCAATCGACCAGCGCACTTTTCGAGACGAGGCAAGCTGTTGCAGTTGAGGCGCCCACCAGCTTAAAAATTGGTGCAAGGCCTTCCTGTTGTCAGATTGCAGCATGATCTGATAGCGAAAACGCCCGGCACGCCTTTCCATCGGGGCTGGCATGGGGCCAAAAATATCTACATTGTCTTTATCGACCTGTTGGCTCTGTTCGATTGCCTGGTCGAGAAAAAATTGCGCGGCTTTTGAGTCAACCGATTCACAGCGGAGGATGGCGAGATGGCGAGCTGGGGGTAAACCGGCAGCCTGGCGTTCTTTTAGTGCAGCTTCTGCAAATGATGCGTAACCTTTGTGTAGCAGTGTTTGCAACAGAGGATGTTCGGGATGATGTGTCTGTATCAATACTTCACCGGGTTTTTCTGCGCGACCAGCCCGTCCTGAGACCTGTGTAACTAATTGCGCCAGGTGCTCAGCGGCACGAAAATCAGCGCTGAACAGTGCCTGGTCTGTGTCCAGGATACAAACCAGCGTGAGGTTGGGGAAATCGTGTCCTTTTGCCAGCATCTGTGTGCCTACCAATATGCCACTTTCACCGCTGTGTGCTTTTTGTAACTTATCCTCGAGACTGCCTTTGTTGCGGGTAGTGTCCCGGTCGATTCGACTTACTTGAGTGTCGGGGAAAGCGCTTTGTAAATACTGTTCGATACGTTCTGTGCCAGCGCCTATGGCCAGAATATTGGTGCTGCCGCATTCTTCACAATGTTCGGGTGCTGCGCGCTGTGAGCCACAATGATGACAATGTAACTGCTTGCGACGTTTGTGAAAAGTCATATGGGCGTCACAGCGCAGGCAGTTAGTCGTCCAGCCGCAGTCATGACACATGAGCAGGGGCGCAAAGCCGCGACGATTGATAAACAATAGCACCTGACCGTGCTGATCCAGATGCTGTTTGATCGTGGACAATAATGTTTCTGCCATGCCTTCGTGTAATTTCTGATTACACAGGTTGACTAGCTTGATCTTGGGCAGGGGCTTTTTATTTGCGCGTTGCTTTAAATAATGCACCATGTAGCGCTGTTCATTTATATTGTTCAGGCTTTCTATTGATGGTGTTGCCGAGCCCAGTACGATCGGGATGTTACTGTTTTTTGCACGCAGGATGGCCAGATCGCGTGCATTGTATCGAAAGCCATCCTGTTGCTTGTAACTGCCATCGTGTTCTTCATCGACGATAATTAATCCAGGTTCCGGTAGAGGAGTGAATATCGTCGAGCGTGTACCGATGATTAGTTGGGCCTGATTGGTAGCCGCTGCATGCCAGGCAGCATACCGTTGTTTATCGTTCATCGCTGAATGCAATACCACGATGTTCGTATCCAGGCGTTCGCGAAAGCGTTGCATTAATTGTGGTGTTAAACCAATCTCAGGCACTAAAACCAGTACCTGTTTGTTAGCTGCAAGCGTGGTTTCACAAAGTGACAGATAAACTTCGGTCTTGCCGCTGCCGGTTACGCCATTGAGTACGTGTACAGAATGTTCATGTAAATGTGATGTAATCGAATTAACGGCGGCCGTCTGTTCTTCAGTTAAACAAAAGTTTTTCTTACCAGAATTTTTGGCCCTTATTACCGCAGGTTTTACATCCTGATTAATAAATTGCTTTGCGAGCAGTGCTTTTATGGCCGGCCGCCAGTTATTGGTTAAACTGTTTAATGCATCAGCATCGAGACCATTCTCTGCATCGTATAATAACTGGTAAATCTGTTGTTGCTTAGGTGCACGTTTTAAAATTTGTTGTATCTCTTCATGTGGTGCAGTCTTCGTGTGGTTGATGTGCCAATATTCGGAAAGTGAGGGTGTGGCATCGTCATTACTGCGCAGATACACGGGTAAAGCTGTCTGTATAACGTCACCGAGTGGGTGCACATAATATCGTGCTGCCCAAAATAATAAATTGAGTAAATCATCACTAAACAGGCTGTGGTCATCTAATACGGCGGTAACTGATTTGAGTTTGTTGGCCGGAACATCACTATGCTGGATTTCTTCAACGATAATACCGACTAGTTTTTGCCGGCCAAAGGGGATGCGTACACGTACGCCCGCCTGGATCGCACGATTACCATGTTGGGTATTCAGGCGATAATCAAAAGTTTTGTATAAAGGGCATGGAACGGCGACTTTAACAATGCGATTTTTAGACATTTACAGGCGTTGCCATCGTGTGTGAGGATTCGAAAAATGCTGATTTTACTGCAAAAACCACAAGAACTTATAAGAATCATTAGTTACCACAGGTTTAACCTGTGGATAAGTTTTTAAGTAGTGACTTTTCCTGTGGATAACTCTGTGGAAAAACTTCTTATCAGAAAAAAATATTTTTCGCTAGTGTTTTTTTATAAAAAAAATATAAAAATATTTATGAAAAATTATATGTTATTATTCAGCATGTTACGAATGTTGGCTCTACTATAGTAGCGTGAAAAACAGACTTGACCGAATAATAAAAATATGATTTCTGTATTGTGTATAAGTATTTACTGTTACAGTCATACGGCTTCTTATTTAATGTAAGGTCTTAATAAATTTTCTAGCTTAGTGGCAGTAAGTGGTTAAAATTCTATATAAAAGGCGAGTTACTCACAAAATCGGTGGATAACTTTGTGGAAAAGAAAAAAAACCGTTGTTATTTTAACTATAAAAATAGTGTTTTTGCAGGTTTGGTTGCTTTTTAACCATCTTAAATAATTTTATATAAATCAATTTGTTACAATTGTTAATTATTCTTTTCATGTTGATAAGCGTAATCTTTGGAGTAAAAGAATTGGTATATTAGAGTCTTATAATTCACTTGTGCAAAACCATTGTTTTTTGTTAAAAAATAACAGTGACTTAAGGAATTAAACAGATGTTTAAGAAAAATGCTGATTTACTGTGTGGGTTAAATTAATGACGTACTGAAATCGTTCCCGACAATTTTCCGTATACGACTTGCATGGACGCAAGAAGTGCGGAAAATGCAGGAGCAATTTTCAGTCACTCCATCCATGGAGATAAAGAAATGAAACAGTGGCAGTCTATTATTCAACATATTGAGCAAACCACAGGACAGGTATTTTCAGTCAGACAACAGCAAAGTCTGGCTGGCGGTAGCATCAATAATGCTTTTTTATTGACTGGTGATAATGGTGAGCAACATTTTGTGAAAACGAATCAAACCGGTCGCCAGGATATGTTTGAGGCAGAGGCAAAGGGATTATTGGAAATGTCATCAAGCAAAACTATCAAGGTGCCCAAACCTGTCTGTTTTGGTGATGATGGGGTGCATAGTTACATCGTGATGGAATATCTTGATATGGCTGGTCAGGCGAATCAAAGTCTTTTAGGCGAGCAGTTGGCGGCTATGCATAGAGTCACGACTGAGCAATTTGGCTGGAACATACACAATACCATCGGCGCTACACATCAGTCTAATACGTGGCAGGATAACTGGTTAGACTTTTGGCGTGAGCAACGCCTCGGTTATCAGTTGCGACTCGCCGCTGAAAACGGTTATGGCGGTGAACTGCAATCATTAGGCGAAAAGTTACTGATCGAGATGCCAAAGTTGTTCACTGGTCGAGAAGTAAAGCCGTCGATGCTTCATGGTGATCTATGGGGTGGAAATGTTGCCGGTTTGAAAGATGGTACGCCGGTTATCTATGATCCTGCTTTTTACTATGGGGACAGGGAGGCAGACCTGGCTATGACTTATGTGTTCGGTGGCTTTGGTCCCGATTTTTATGCCAGTTACCAGGATGCTTTTCCTCTCGATGATGGTTTTTTTGTGCGCAAAACTTTCTACAATATCTATCACATCATTAATCACCTTAATATGTTTGGCGGTGGTTACCATAGCCAGTCGGTGAATATGCTAGAGCAGGTTTTAGCTGAGATAAACTAAGATTTTATTGGTTGCTATATTCTGTAAGCATTTTTCACGCAGTGTGTGATTTCACACAGTACTTTTATCGCAAAAAAATCTAAGTCATTGATTTTGTCATATTTCATAGTTGGCATGATTACTGTAGTAACAATTTTAATACTATGAGAAACAATCAGGAGTAACTATGAAAAACTTTCAACTGTCATCGTTGATGTTAGTGTCAGCCATGGCGTTATCATCGATATCTAATGTCCATGCAGCAGAACATGATATGCATGCGCATCACTCTGGTCATGACCACGCAAGACCTGATAGTCATGCACCCATAGGCGTTAGCGGTGATCATCTGATGCGTGATGGTGAATTCATGCTGACTTACCGTTTGATGTCTATGGATATGGAAGGTAACCAAACAGATACAGACCGTGTCGACGCGCCACTACCCGGTTACATGGTCAGTCCGTTATCGATGGACATGGAGATGCACATGATAGGTGCCATGTATGGATTATCAGATAAACTTACTTTGATGGCGATGGTTCCATATACATCTATTTCGATGGATCTCCTTAGGCATATGCCTATGCCTAACGGGCTTGAGTTCACTACAGAGTCGAGTGGTATCGGCGACGTAAAACTGGCTGCGACTTATGGTTTGTTTGTTAAACCTGGATCTGATTTTTTGTTTAACTTTACAATCAGTGTACCAACAGGTTCGATTGACGAAGTAGATGATCTTCCTACTATGCCAACACCTACGTCGAATGCTCATCTGCCTTATCCTATGCAGTTAGGTTCTGGAACCTGGGATTTCACACCGGGATTAACCTATGTGCAAACATATGATAACTGGTCTTGGGGTGCGCAAGGTTTGTACATATTTAGAGTAGGCGAAAATGATAATGGTTATACGCTTGGTGATAAATTTGATGTAACTGCATGGGCCGCAAAACAAGTTGCTAAATCAACCAGTCTCTCGTTCCGTTTGAAGTTGAGTGATTGGGATAACATTGACGGTGCAGACACGAAACTATTGCCAATGCCAACAGTGCCAACAAAAGATCCTGATCTTCGTGGTGGTACACGTGTTGATGCACTTGTCGGTATTAATTTTGTTCCTCCTGCGTTTGCTAGTCTGCGTCTTGCTGCCGAGGTGGGCGTACCTGCCTATCAGAAACTGGACGGCCCACAATTGGAAACCGATATGGTATTCACACTTGGTGCACAGTACACGTTTTAATTTTTTATTCAGTTAGTACTATGTGACAGGTTTCATACAATAATTTTGCGCACATAAAAAAACCGCATATTGCGGTTTTTTTATGTGCGCCCTGAATGTGATGAAGTGGGTATTGTTATCTGTTAAATGTTTTATTTATCCTGATATGTAAATCAATTCTACAGGCTGTGTTAAATGACACACGATTTGAATCGTATATTTAGATAAATCATTGAATTCACTTGCATTGAATGACTGGCATGGATATTGCTCTAGCTCTTCTTCACTAAGTTAAATAAAAAAGTTGTGGAGAAAGTATGAAGCAAGATGTGATTGTTCGGTCAGTGATGAAGCTGGCACTTATTACTGTTGTAGGATTTACGGTTGCTTGTAGTAGCAGTGGAAGTAGCGATGATGATAATAGTGTAGATACTAGTATTAGCGGCAACGTAGTTGCTGCACCGGTTGATGGTGCTAGCGTCATAGTAAAAGATGCTACTGGCATTAATACATTAGCAGGTCCGGTCGATACGACCCGTGATGGTGGTTACAGTATTGACCCGGGCAGTGCATCGTCCGGCACATACATTATTGAGTCATCCGGTGGAACTTACACTGATGAAGCTTCTGGTGTGACTACTACTGCTGGAGTGCTTAAAGCTTATGTTGATGGATCAAGCCTTGCGGCTGGCAGTCAGGTGCATTTGACACCAGCATCAACGATTATTCATGACCTGGTTATGACCCACGGTGTGGAACTCAGTAAAGCGCTGTTGGACTTTGAATCCACTTTTGGTTTTGTAGGCAATTCGGATGTGGCACCAACAGACGCTACAAACCCTGCGACAGATGCTACTAACGAAGAGTTGTTGGCTGGCCTGGGCGTAGCTGCATTTAGCCAGTTAACTAAAAATCTTTCCCTTGATCCTGATCAGCAATTTGATCTGCTGAGGGCTCTGGCTAAGGATTTGGCTAAAGATGGTCTTGATGGCGTCGGAGTCGATGGACCTGTAGAAATCATCACAGGGGAGTTTTTACCGTCTGACATCCATAACCTTTTCAGTCAGGCATTTGTTGATTTCCATGCTGGCGCTAACGATAACACGGGGCTGGATAATGATGCGATTGGTGCCATTGTTCCATTTGCCAAAGTGGCGCTCACTAACAATTATAAAATTGAATATATGGCCGATGCGATGCCAATGATGGGTAAGACAGACTTTACCTTGCGTATCTCTAATATCGGTGGCGGGGATGCAACTGGATTGTCGGTTGCTATGACACCGATGATGCATATGCCTGAAGATCGTAATCATAGTACGCCAATGCTTGGCTGCACTGAAAATGTAGACACGGCTGGCGATTACGATTGCACGCTGTACTACCTGATGCCTTCAGCATCTAGAGGTTACTGGGAGCTGAAGATAGATGTTGCTCAGGATGAGTCTGCTACCTTTTATCCGCAAGTCATGATGGATATGGGGGCGAGGGTGGTTCTAAAAGACCTCAATGATAATAATGCTGCAACAATGGAGCATAATTATTTTCTGTTCAAAGAAAACCTTGCTGATGCTAAAGATGAATTCACTGTATTTTTAGCTTACATGAAAACGATGATGATGATCCCGGCCGTGGGTACCGAACTTGATGCAATGCCGGTTCTCGTACAGTTTTCAACCATGGATAACCCTGACCCAACAGAGTTGCCTGATGCGAATATAGACTGGACTAATGCAGAAGGTAGTAGTGAAGACGGTTTCTGGATCGCACCGATTACAGGTTATGCCGGTAAGATTCATGCAAGACTTTTCATCAACGGCATACAGAAAACTACCGATGGTAAGGCACCGGGAGCAGCTGTAGATCCTGATGGGAATTACATTGTAAACGAATACGCTACCTTCATGATGATGCCAATGTCGATGCCGAGCGGGATGTAAGCTGTAATGGTATTGTCACAAACAAAGATGGCCCTGTTTGCCGGGGTCATCTGTTTTTCTTCGCCGCCCCTTTGGGCGGCTTCCTGTTGTGGCGGTGGTTCGGCTACTTCGCTGATCCTGCCCAAATTCTCGAAGTCCATGGTTGATATCTCCCTGAGTGCGGAGAGCTATGATGGTTATTGGGATAGCGATGGTGATTATCATAATGATCCAGCAGGATCTGATCTTAATCAGTATCGTCTAAGTTTTGGTTATGCTCATCGACTGGCTCCGCGCTGGCAGGCGGCCATCGTAGCGCCCTACGTGTGGAACAGTAACCAGTATACCGGTCTGTCATCGAATACCAGTGGTCTGGGTGATATGACGCTTGGTCTTACCTATGAAGCTTTCGATGGCATCAAGTGTGTCTGGAAAGTACGAGACTGGAAAGATCTGATTCCCGCTGCTTACTTTGGTATGGCTTTAACTGTGCCGACAGGTATTTCCCCATATGACAATGTAGAGAACAGTTTTGATATTACCGGACGGGGATTCTATCGTCTTGACGGTAACATCCTGCTCGATAAGACCATTTATCCATGGAATGCGTCATTGTTGTTTTCATATGGTAAATACCTTGAGAGAGATGTTAATCGTGAATATGGTAAATATGTCGAACCTTATAAAAAGGAGTTAGGTGACAGGGTGCTGGGAACTGCTACTTTTGGTTATACCCACTTTCTCGAAAACATGGATACGATGACTTTTAGTTTTACCTATTCACATCTTGAGGAAGATGCCGGAAGTATTGACGGTCGACCCTATTATGTTAGCGAGATGGAAAAGAACTCGATTGGCGTTATAGCAGCATACTCGACGATGAACCGCGACTGGGTCTATAAACTCAGCTTTATCCATGCCGATCCGGTTGATGGCCAGGGCCAGAATTTCCCGGTGACTGATATTGTAACCTTGGGGGTTAGTCATGTTTTCCGCTAGATTGATTATGCCAGCTGTATTGCTTGTCACCTCATTCAGCCTTGCTGGATGTAGTGGGATTAGCGATGACCTGGCACCCTCAGGTGATGATAAACGACCAGCCGTTGAGGCAGGAACTATCGGTACACGAGTAGGGCAGCAGTCACCAGACTTTTCGATGCTGGATACACTTGGTAACAGCCGTGGTCTTTATGCAGAGCTTGCGATTCCTAAAGATGCTGTAGTGCTTTATTTTATTATGTGGTGTCCTGTATGTGATGAGCATGCAGATGATATGCGTAACAATGTAATACCAAACTTTCCTGATGTTAGATTCTTTCTTGTGGATTATGTGAGTGGCTCAGTCTTGGCATCTCGCGATGAGCAGTTGTCTAACGGTTATGCGGACATTACAACGTTGGTAGATTTCAATCAGGCAGTATTTAAAATGTATCAGGCCTCCATGGGTACGACAGTCGTTATCGATGGTACAGGTATCGTCAGGATGAATGAAGATTATAAAGACGGCGTAAAACTGGCGGAAACGCTGCAGATTTTGCCATGAAGATGATCAAGATATTATTTTCATGTTTATTACTTTCTGCATTGCCTTTGATGGTTGTACATGCAGCCGAAGGTGCGGACACATCTAAACAGCTCGCATCAGCTCAGGTTGAAACAGAGATGACGAGCGCTGAACGAAGTGCTTTTAGAAAAAGCCTGTTCGAAGGCAGGTGCCAGATGTGTCATCAGCTGCCTGAGCCTGGCATGCTGAGACCGAATCAATGGCGTTTGATTCTTGCAACCATGCAGCAGAGGATGCAGCAGGCTAGTGTGCCGCCTCTGACTGAAGACGAAACCGAAATGGTGCTCGAGTACATTGTTGAGCAGTCACGTTAGTAATTAATTATGGTGATAGATTGTTTGCTCATAGTTGATTACAGATATTTTTTATGAGTAATAAACTTATTTTTTCGTTGTTACTGCTGATGAGCACAATAGCTCAGGCAGTGACACCCCTTGCCGATTTGGTTGTTGTGCCCGAGGCGGCGCGGCATGACGCTCCCGTTTTTTTATCAGAAAATCTGCGCGGTGGTAATACTAGTCTGGCTGATTACAAGGGCAAGGTCATATTGCTTAATTTCTGGGCGACATGGTGTATACCATGCCGTGCGGAAATGCCGGGCATGGAAACACTGTGGCAGAAATATAGAGAGCGTGGACTGGTGATAGCTGCTGTCTCTGTCGATGAAGGTTCTCGAGGCAGGATTGAAACATTTTCAAAATTACTTGATTTAAGTTTTCCCATCTTATTGGATCCGGAAAGTGAGGTGAGTGATCTGTATGAAGTATCCAACATGCCTACAAGCTTTTTGATCGATCGTAACGGTAAAATTATTAGCCGCATCGTTGGTACAAAGGAATGGACATCGCCAGAGGCTGTTCAGCTTGTGGAAGATATTCTTTCTCGATAAGTAACAATATCTTTGTTGTTTAAGCATCATTAGCAAAATTCCGCATAAATAAATCTGAAAACTTTTTCTACTAAAATTTCTGCATAGGTTAGTGCCGCTATACAGGTGTTTTTACAAAATCTATTATGTAAAGAAATTCTACAAACTGCGTGACTGAACATGTGGTATAGATAGCGAGTTAAATGCTGTTGATTTCCTGAGTAAGAGCAAGTATAAAATGGAAGGAGATTTTATAATCCATTTATTTTTCATTGCGAGGCATGTCACTAAAGTCTGTGAGATAAATGCTTGTGGAAAGATACCTGCACTACATATCGGCTTCTCTGCGTACGGTAGATAACTACCAGCTTGCCAGTGGCCTGTTCATAAAATTGCTGGCGGTCATCTATTTCGTCGCGTTCCTCTCACTTGGTGTACAGATTACCGGACTGGTCGGAGCGAATGGTATTTTGCCGTTTGCCGAGTTGCTGGATTACATCTATCAGAATCATGGCACGATAGCGTGGTTGTATAAACCGACACTGTTCTGGTTTGATAGCAGTGACTTCGCGCTGCAGGCAGTAACGATCCTGGGCTGTATCGTTTCCTTGTTGCTGCTTATCGGTATCAAGCCGGTATGGTCTCTCGTTGTTCTATTCGTTTTGTATCTCTCACTGCTCCATGCAGGGCAGACCTTTCTCATGTTTCAATGGGATACCTTGTTACTGGAGGCCGGTTTTCTCGCCATATTTTTAACCGGTGGGCCCAGTCATCTATTACTGTTCCTGTTTCACTGGCTGCTGTTTCGTCTGCGTTTTATGTCCGGGGTTTCAAAAATTACCAGTGGTGATCCAAGCTGGGCAAACCTGACAACGCTTAATTATTATTTTGAAACACAGCCGCTGCCGCATGCGGGTGCATGGTATTTTCATCAGCTCCCCGAATGGGTGCTTCAAAGCGGTGTGGTACTGGTGCTGTTTACAGAATTGATCGTGCCATTTTTTATTTTTTTGCCGCGCAAGTTCCGTCTGTCTGCAGCCGCTATCACCATCGTTATGCAGATAATCATTATCGCTACAAGCAACCATAACTGGATAAATTTATTGACTATCGTACTGTGCCTGTTCTTGCTCGATGACGGTATCCTGAAAAAGATTCTGCCTCGGCGTCTATGTTTTTATGTTTCATTTGAGAGCGATGTAGAAAGCAGTCGCAGAATAATTAAACGTAACTATGTGTTGCCTGCTTTTGCTTTTATGATACTTGTTAGCAGTACCACGGCGTTTACCGGCATGGTATCGAATGTGCATATTCCTGATGCTCTGAAGAAAACCACCACGCTAGTTCGTTTATGGGGGGTGGGGCATATATTTCATGTGTTTCCGAACATGCAGATAGAGCGCCATGAATTACAGCTTGAAGGTTCCGATGACGGTATAGAATGGAAAGTTTATGCGTTCAAATATAAACCGGGAGCGCTTGATGAAAAACCTGCATTCATCATACCGCATCAGCCTAGGCTAGACTGGATGATCTGGTTCGTACCACCGAGGTCGCAGGATATGCTGTACTGGTTTGACCGGTTTCTTACTCGCGTTCATCAGGGTTCCCCGGAAGTCGTTGCGTTGTTAGAACATAATCCATTTCCAGAGAAACCGCCTCGATATCTCAGGGTGCAGGCATATCAGTACTGGTTTACCTCTACCAAAGAACGCTCAGATACGGGCGAGTGGTGGAAACGTGAGTATCTGGGGCAGTTTCCTTATGTTAGGCCGAGGCATCCATAGGTAGAAAGTAATGGCTGATGTTCACACAGGCATCTTTATTTATTTCTAAAGAGTGTAGCCTAAGTCATTTTGTCGTCTGGTCAGAATTTGTGGCAGGGTTGCCTCAGGTCAAGGATTCGGACAGTGTGTTGCGTTAGCATCTTTACTTCGTAAAATATTATATGAGGATAAAGATATGGGTTGTTGCGGTAGCTGTGGCGGTGAAGCGCCTAATCATACAAATGAACAGGATAAAAACAAAGAGAAGGATAAAGAGGTGATAAGTCAGCCTCAAGATCAGGATAAGGAAAGGAAATAATCACCTGCCTAGATAACGATTGTTGAACAAAAGTACCGGCGTTTGGTCCGGTTTTTTTGTTGTTACTGATCTTTACCTACTGATTTTATCCCGTGAACAAAACGTCAGCGAGAGTAGTCTGATTATTGATAAATATCGGAATATATTTGTTATTTTCAGTCGCTAATTGATAGATATTTGATTTAAGTAAAGTACTGGCTCCAGGTTCAAAAGGTAAAATTTGTCATGTCTGTGAAATTGAACCGTTCTATCGGTATATGGATAGTTACCGCAGTTGCAGTATTGTTTGGTTTGCTTACTATCAAGTCAGGTGGTTCTGTTATATTTATTGATGGCGCGGACCGGCAGGCGGCGGGCAATTATGTGCCGTTCGTCGTGTGGTTTAATTTTATAGCGGGTTTTGTTTATATCATCGCGGGCGCAGGTTTGTGGATGCAAAAACGATGGGCTGTAAGGTTGTCAGTGATTATCGTTATTGCAACACTTATCGTGTATGTGATATTTGGACTGTATATCCGTGGTGGCGGATCGTATGAGATGCGCACAGTAATCGCGATGGTTTTACGGTCGCTTGTCTGGACATTTATTGCGATGTTCGCTTATCGTAAAATAAATATTCAGTGATTAAAAATCGTGGACAGGATTAATTATTATCTGTCCTCTTTAAGTTATAGGAAAAAAATATCATGACTGAAAAAATGTGGAAAGTAAAAGAAGGCGTAAAGCTTGATGATGAAACAGCTGAAGAAGTCGCTAAAATAGCTTGTGCATTAAAGTCGTTGGCTATCTACACAGCGCTGGCATGTGAAAATGAAGATAACCCTAAAGAGCTGCAGGAAGTCGTTGATGCCGGAGTGGACGCTATGAACAGGCTTTTTGATCATTAAAGAATATGTAAATAAAAATATTCATCGTTTTGTGGGGACATCATCATGAAGATCATACAATCATTTTTAGTGCTGGCTTTGAGTCTTGTATCCCATGCTGTACAGGCAGACGATGATGTGGCCGAAGGAGGTCAATTATATAAGACTTATTGTTCAGCCTGTCACGGCACCGAAGGCGGTATGGATATGAGTAAGCGAGTTGCGCCGCCCATCATCGCTGTAAGGATGCATTACATAGGCGCTTATCCGGACAAAACATCGTTCGTTGCTGCTGTGACAAACTGGGTCGAGAAGCAGGATGCAGGTAAAACGTTAATGCGTGGCGCGATACGTAAGTTTAATATTATGCCTCCGGTTTCTGTTACCAGTGACGATGCACAAAAGATTGCGTCTTATATCTATGAAGGCAACATAGATAAGCCGGCTGGTTTCGATAAACATTTTGAAGAGATGCACGGTAAGCGTAAAATGAATCCCGGTATGTAAAGCACAGTAACAAGACGAGAGAAAAGGCCAGGAGATGCAGCAAGAGAATATTCGCTATGTACTGGTGTGGTCAGGCTGGCTGCGTTTGAGTCATTGGTTGATCGCAGCCGGCGTTATTTTTCAGGCCATCAGCGCATGGGCTTTGGCGCATGATGAAGCTAACTATGCGTACTGGTTGGACTGGCATCTTATAGCGGGGCAAATAATACTGATGACACTCTTTCTTCGAGTGATCCTTCTGTTTTTCCCCGGCAGCAGTAACTGGCGCGCCTTTGTTCCCGAGAGATCGCAGTTGCAGGCGATGGTTCAGATGTTAAAGTTTTATATCAGTTTTGCTCGCTTCCCATTGCCGAACTGGTATGCGCATAATCCATTATGGCTGCCCATCTATCCGGTGCTGTTTCTCATTTTGGCGGCATGTGCAATCAGTGGCTTGCTGTATAACTCTTCACATATTGTCTTCGGGCAAGCGATGTTCGAACTTCATAGTACGCTGGCTAACCTGATAATCATTTTTTCAATCTTTCATATCGTGACCGTATTTCTGCATGATTTAAAGGGGAAAGGCGCTTTTATTTCAGCCATGGTGAATGGTTATCGCTATTTTCACTACACAGATCAGAATAAAGGGGAAGGCAGTAATCTCCTGAATGAACAATCAGACAATCAAACGATCCAAATTTCTATCGACAGTATTAAAAAGCCTGGCGAGAAATAGGGTGATGATGAGAAGGCTAAAAATCATGAAGGTTAAAAATAATATCTGGATAGCAACGGCATGTCTGTTACTGATGACAGCGAACACTTTTGCCGGTGATGTCGATCTGCTCATGTCTCGCGCAAACCGTTTTTTTTCACCCCTGCCTCCGACCATGCCGGGGTCGGAAGATGATACGCCGGAACGCATCGCGTTGGGTAAAAAACTTTATTTTGAAAAACGCCTGTCTATCAATGACAAACAGTCCTGCGCTTCCTGCCACATTTTAGAAAATGGTTTTGCCGGTGTTGATAATCTGCCCACTTCACCCGGGGCAAAAGGTGAGAGCGGAACGCGTAACAGCCCGACGGTATTAAATGCCGGTTGGCAGGACAGTCAATTCTGGGATGGTCGTGCAGAAGACCTGGTCGAGCAAGCGAAAGGGCCGATTCTTAACCCGATCGAAATGGGTATGCCCGACGAGAAGACAGTGGAACAAAAGATACAGGGCATAACTGAGTACCAAAGTGTTTTTGCAAAAGCATTCCCCGAAAACAAGCCGGCGATTACTTATCAGAATATTGCCGAAGCTATCGCTGCCTTTGAACGTACCCTGATAACGCCGAGTCGTTTTGATGATTTTATGAATGGTGATGCAAGTGCGTTGAGTGATGTTGAGCAGCGCGGGTTAAGAGCGTTTATGAGGATCGATTGCAAGTCTTGCCATGATGGAAAACTGCTCGGCGGTGAAACCTATGAACCGCTGGGTAAGGAAAATCCTTATGAGAACCAGACGGATCAGGGCATGTACATGGTGACAAAAGATGAAGATGACCGCATGTTCTTTAAGGTGGCGCAACTGCGTAACGTGGCTTTAACCGCACCGTATTTCCATGATGGAAAAATT
>DAOWFN010000008.1 GCA_030637945.1 Gammaproteobacteria bacterium | reverse complement strand
GTACCGATCAAGCGCCAGCTCGGTGCCTGCGGATGTTTTTGCATATGCACTTTAAAGCCGCTAGGGTAGATATAAGTGTGTTTTACCAATAGTTTAATCTGTTTATTTTCACCGTCTCTAACCCAGCTTATTTTCTGCTTCTGCATATCGATATGCGCATCTTCTGGAATAAACACGATGTTTGAATAACGATTATCTACGGCATAACCTTCCGGTTTAATCTTAATGCCGCCTTCCAACTGCGTACATAAACGATCAAACGTGTGGTCAGACATCTCTTCTTCAACTTTAGGTAGATAGTAAGCACCCAGGTTGAATCGTGGGAACGCAATCGCGCCACCCGAATGTTCTTCTTCTACACCGCCAAACAGGTTTGCCGAATAACTGATTTGAGATTTAATTTCTTTTTTACTATAACCAAAATAATTGTCGGCGATGATGGTGACGATCACACCATTCATGTCACGACAAACGACCTTGAACGCACCACCTTCGTTATAAAGCTCGTCATCTTTTTTCCAGCACATGCCGTCTTCACGCTGACGCTCTGTCGCATCGTCATAATGTGGCAGACCGAGAGCCTTCTTGCCCAACTTGGTTAAGTGCGGCGCTAAAATGACACAACCGCTATGGCCTGTCCAATGGTCAATATCTAATGCTGCATCATTTTCAGGCAAAAACGGATCGCCGCCATTGCCAAAAATTGATTCTACAAAATCAAGATTTGAAACCAGCGTGCCCGGTGCAAAAAATCGTGTTTCCAAACTCTTTTCAGGTAATGCTCCCTCTACTTCAGGGCGCACGATAGGGCGCACCAACAATGAAACCCACATATCGACCGGGGTATCATTTTCACTGGCAATCGGCAGGCTTAATGACTCTGTCGGGGGATCCAGCGCTACCTGTAACAGGTTAGCGTAGACATCAACAGGCACTGCCTTTTTATCTGCAGGGATCGGCAGGCCACCTTCAACGATATGAAAGACCCCAGACGTTGTCCGACGGTCATTTTTTGGGTTGTGTAAAACACCCTGTACCAGGCGGTAAGATTCAACCAGATCTGACTTATATGTATCACTGTCAAACGGCAGAGATAATTCACGCGCGATGCCTTTCTCATTTAAGTTAAATGTTTCACCCGGCAACTTAATTTCGACGTCTACATCATTCCGCTTAAAGTAGTCGTTAAGGAAGTCCTGGATCCGCTGATCTGCAGGACAACGATATTCGGCCAGCAACTGTCTTTGTGCAGAGTAATTTTTTAGCAGGCTATCGGCGACTGCCAGATACCCGCTATCAGAACTCAAATGGCAGCGGTGGCCTAATGAGGCTAACTGCAGGCAGATATGCTGTAAAACAATTTGGCGTTTATCGACGGCGCGTCTTTCTGGAATGGTGTAGTTTTCTGGTGAATTCATAACAGATGCCAAAATAAGGACCTCAATTGCAATAGTAACGTGCGGGGGGCTAATTTTAGAGAGATGGGGACGAGATATCCAATAAAATTACAAGTATATTAGCATTAACATATATACTTATAATCAATAAAATCAATAAGTTATAATATTCACGTGCTTTGTTCGCACCAATGTAGTGCGAAATATCTTATATTTTTTTTACTGAATGAATTTTTTTTGAAATCACATAAAAAAACCTCACCTGAAATGCTCCAGGATGAGGCTAACGGCTATGAATAAATGTTGTGCTTTTTAGAATTCATCATCCACTGAAGCCACTTCGCCACCCGCCACGCTGGCTTGCTGATCATCAATAATTTTTTGTTCACGCTTTAATTTCATCATTGCTTTTTCATAACGGCGCACCTTTTCCGCCTGGCTTCGTTGTTCTGCTACCGCCTGTTTGTCTACTTTTGTTATGGACACACCCGCTGCTTTTTGATTTTTTTGCTCAACTGTTTTTTGCGTTACATGTGTTTTAGCTACTACTGGTTCATTAACCGCAGATATAACCTGTTTTTTCTGATCTGCCGTTTGACGTGCATTGTTTGCCGCGGAGATTTCCGCATGGATAGACTCTATTTCGTCCTCGACATCGGCATCACCTAAAACGCTGACATGGCCAAGTAAATCGAGCGACTTGTTTAAATTCTTTTTCACTCCTATACCTTGCCTGTAGAGCTGCCCGAGCAATAACATCGCTTCAGGTTTTTGATCATTTGCATCACTTTTGACGCTATCAAGCCAGGCGGCATGCATTTTTTTATTGTAACCATGCTCTTTAATCATCAGATATGTATTTCTGTGCTCCGCTTTTTTTAACCCTGATTTAGCTGCACGGTCATACCAGTACAATGCATTATCGATACTGAGATCAACACCTTCTCCGGTTTCATACATAGATGCTAATTTATATTGCGCGTGCACATTTCCTTTGTCAGCTAATTTTTTTTGAAATTTGAAAACATTACTGGATTGATCAATCAGCTCTAATGCATTAGGCGCGGCAGGAAAAGCGGCTATCGCTAAAGCAAACAGAAGAGAGCAGATGAAATGTTTCATAACTATGCGTCCTTTATGGAAGTCGTTATTTTCAGCGCATTTATGAAACTATCACTCTTTATTTAGATTATATTGCCCAAAAATCAAGCATTTAAGAGCAATGTTGAAACGAATAGAATTAATCTTATTTCTTTTTAGGCCTCTGCCAACCTTTTATAGATTTTTGTGGGGAGCGGCTCAGGGTTAACGCTTCATCCTCTACATCCTTGGTAATAGTCGATCCAGCACCTACAGTGGCATTTTTACCCACGGTTACAGGAGCCACAAGTTGTGTGTCTGACCCTATGAATGCGCCATCTTTAATAATCGTTTTAAACTTGTTCGCGCCATCATAGTTGCAGGTAATCGTACCGGCTCCAATATTTACGTCTTTACCTATCTCACTGTCACCGAGATAACTTAGATGACTCGCTTTGCTGTTTTCACCCAATTCAGTATTTTTTATCTCAACAAAATTACCTACACGGCTGTTTTCTTTTAAATGTGTGCCGGGGCGAACCCTCGCAAAAGGACCGACTTCCGTTTTCTTGTCGATGACGGCATCTTCTATGACAGAATAAGGCTTAATGATACAGTCACAGGCTATCGTACTGTTTTTGATCACACAGCCGGCCCCAACATTAACATTGGTGCCCAGGTTTACTTCTCCTATAAAGACACAATTGATATCGATATAACTGTCATTGCCCGCGTTCAATTCGCCACGAACATCTAAACGCTCCGGGTCAGCCAGGGCAATTCCATCGGTTAGTAATTTTTCAGCGATCTCTCGTTGATGGATTCTCTCCAGTCGCGATAGTTGTTTTCTATCATTTACACCTTCAACTTCAAAACTGTGCTCTGGTTGCGTGGTTACGACTTCATTACCATCACTGACAGCTAACGCAATAATGTCGGTTAAATAATATTCGCCCTGCACATTATTATTGCCTACTTTACTTAAGCACTCATTGAGGTAACCGGCTCTGACCGCCAGAATACCGGTGTTCACTTCCTGAATTGTTTTGACTTCAGCCGATGCATCTTTATGTTCGACGATGGCAACAACTTTTTTGCCCTCACGAACGATGCGGCCATATCCTGTTGGGTCATCAAGATTAACAGTGAGAAGAGAGATATTATTGCCGCTAACATTTTCTACCAGGGCATCCAGGGTTTCTGCTTTTATTAATGGCACATCACCATATAGAATTAGCGCCACATCATCATCACTAATATTAGGGCTGGCCTGTTGAACAGCATGTGCAGTGCCTGATTGCTTATCCTGTAACGCCCATTCAACGTTAAAATGCTGACACTGCTCTTTCAATAAATCTCCACCGTGTCCGTATACCACCTGAACCTGTTTCGCACCTAATGCTCTGCTGGTGTTATAAACATGTTCAACCATGGGCAAGCCTGCCAGTTCATGTAAAACCTTTGGCTTTAAAGAACGCATGCGTGTGCCAGCGCCAGCGGCTAAAATGATGACGGATAAACTCATTGATACTGATTCCTGAAATTATATTATTACCATTATACAAACAAAAAGGCCGGACTCTTACGAATCCGACCCTTTAATTTTAGTCTAAAAATACTAAATTATTTTTCTGATTTATTTTTTACGGCGTATTTTCTTCAGTGCTTCAATCTGAGCAACCGCTTCGATCAATTCCGATTTTGCTTTTGCATAATCCATATCAGAGGCTTTGTCTTTCATTGCTGCTTCCGCACGCGCTTTTGCTTCTAGTGCAGCAGATTCATCGATATCCGCAGCCCGCAATGCGGTGTCCGAAAGGATAGTTACAACGTGTGGTTGAATCTCTAAAATCCCGCCGCTGACAAAAAACGTTTGCTCTTCGCCTTCCTGTGGGATAACGCGAACCACACCAGCCTTCATAGTAGACAGCATCGGCGCGTGTCGAGG
>DAOWFN010000204.1 GCA_030637945.1 Gammaproteobacteria bacterium | reverse complement strand
TAGGTAAGTAGCGTGAGCATATGTCCATGGATGGACAGTATTAGGGCAATGCAGGAGCAATTGCCGAGGATGAGGGAGCTTTGCTGGCAACCCCCACTATAATTAGTAACTGCAAACCTTTCTAGTAGTTTACAAAACTTATAAAATTACTTTATATAAATATTATAAGTGCATATAATTATTAGGTTTTATCTCCGTAATCATGTAATATTTCTTTGATGAATGAAGTTCAGCCACAACTTGAAGGACAATCGATACCGCAGGTGAAATTAGATTCACAGGTTACGAACCTGCTGGGTCTGGATAGATCCGGGCTGGAAGCTTTCTTTGAGAACATCGGCGAGAAAAAATTTCGTGCCACCCAGGTGATGAAATGGATCCACCAGCTCGGTGTGGTTGATTTCCAGGAGATGAATAATCTATCTAAAGATTTACGCAATCAGCTTTCTGCAACAAGTTGCATACAGAATCTTGAAGTAGCTAAAGATTTAATATCAAAGGATGGTACGCGCAAGTGGTTATTGCAACTGCCAGACGGTAATCATATCGAAGCCGTGTTTATCCCGGAAGATGACCGCGGTACATTATGTGTCTCATCGCAGGTAGGCTGTGCTCTGGATTGCAGCTTTTGTTCGACGGGGCGTCAGGGGTTTAATCGTAATCTTACAACCGCTGAAATCATCTCTCAGGTCTGGTTAGCATCGCATCTGTTAGAGGAAGAGAAGAAGCCAGGTCGAAAAATTACCAATGTCGTCATGATGGGCATGGGCGAGCCATTATTAAATTTTGATAATGTAGTCAGTGCGATACGCATCATGATGGATGATTTTGCTTATGGTCTAAGTAAACGTCGTGTCACGGTAAGTACTGCGGGCGTTATTCCCGCGATGGATCGTCTGGGTGACACTCTGGATATGCGACTGGCTGTATCGTTACACGCCACAAATGATGAACTGCGTAACGATCTGGTTCCGGTAAATAAAAAATATCCTCTGAAAGAATTAATGGCTGCTTGTCGTCGATTCATTGATAAACAGAATTCACGTTCTAGAATAACCTTTGAGTATGTATTGTTAGATGGCGTAAATGATAAACCGGAACATGCGCGTGAGCTCATTAAATTATTAAAAGGCATTCCCACGTTAATGAATTTGATTCCATTCAACCCGTTTGAAGGCTCCGGGTATAAAACATCATCAAAACAGGCTGTTTCACGGTTTAGTGAGATTTTACATAATGCCGGTATGACTACCGTTGTACGTAAGACACGAGGTGATGATATCGATGCCGCCTGCGGTCAGCTCGCAGGAAAAATTGAAGATAAGAGTCGTCGGCATCGTCGTTTTGTCGAACCAAGATTTGGAATGGAACAATAAATGCGTAATACACCAATAAAAATAATAATAACGTCTTTAATAACTTTATTTTTAGTCGCTTGTACAACAACGAGCACGGTCACTGCCAATAGAAAGGTAAGCAAGCCTAATCTTAAAGAGGCGTCTGATTTAAATACCCAGCTTGCTATCGGTTACATACAACGCGAGCAATACAAACCTGCAAAAGAAAAGCTTGAAAAAGCGATCGACCAGAATTCTGATAATGTAACGGCTTATAAGACTCTGGCTTACCTGTATGCTCTGCTCGGACTTGAGGAAAAAGCGAATGAGAAGTATGAGGGAGCACTGGATTTGGGTCCTGATGATCCGGATCTACTGAATAGTTATGGTGCATTTTTATGCGCCAATGGTAAGTTGGATGAAGCGCAGGTGCAATTTAAGAAAGCTTATGATGATCCGTTCTATGAATCGCGGTATCTCGCTCAAAGCAATGCCGGCAGTTGTTATGTGAAGCAGGGCGAGTACAAAAAAGCAGAACCTTTGCTAAGGCAGTCATTAAGACTGCAGCCCAATTTGCCCGGTTCACTAATATCGATGGCAGAAGTTGGCGTCAAGACGGAAAGGCACTTGATGGCACGTGCTTATATTGAACGATATCATGCTGCCAGGCCAGCAAGTGCCGAGAGTTTATGGATTCAGATACAGGCTGAAAAAGCGTTGGATGCATATTCTCATTATTTGAAATATGCACGACAGTTAATTAATGATTTTCCCGATTCGGATGAAGCCGGTTGGGTAGAGGCAGAATCGCATAATGAGCAATTCAGATGATGCAGTAGTTGCAGATGGTGATTTTGGCTCGGCGCTGGCGGAAGCAAGAAAAGCTCAGAATTACACCGTAGAGGATATTTACAAGCACCTGAAAATTCCTGTGCAGATAGTATCTGCTATCGAAGCAAGTAATCTTGATGCATTACCCGGGTCAACATATACCCAGGGTTACATACGTGCTTACGCTAAATTTTTAGAAATTTCTGATGAGGATATATTAGACCTCTATAACCGTGCCGTTCCTGATGGGCAGATAACTGAGTTAAAGCCACGATCTAGCTTGAGAAATGAAGCGAGTCAGTCACCTTTGATAAAGATGGTGACGGTGCCGTTGCTTGTCGTGGGTGTTATCACAGTAATATATGGAATTGTTCAGTACTATCAGGAAAAAGCTGAAGATATGGAAAATGAATATGAAGCAAAGGAGCAAAGTTTTACCGGTAACTCATTAGATTCACCTGGTATCAACACATTAGACATCAAGCAGAATGCAAGTCTGACGGATGATGGTGACTTGATAGTTGAAGATTCAAGTTCCACCGAATTTGCGGCAGAACAGTCAGTTATAGACATTGGGTCGGAAATAGAGACAGATATAAAACCTGAAAATACGGTAAAAGCTGCAGATAACGACCCCAGACAGGATATTCTTGAAATTAATGCTGAAAAGGGCTCATGGATGGAAGTACGTGATGCCAATGATGCGCGTCTGTTTTATAATATGGTCCCGAAAGGTGGAACCAGGACTCTTTTAGGGCAGGCGCCATTTAGTATTTCTTTGGGTAATGCTAAAACGACGCGATTGGTAATCAATGATCTTGAAATAGATATGACGGAACATATTCGTTCGAACAATACTGCAAAGTTTAAAGTCTCCAGCGAAGAACAAAACGTTATCTTTCACTAATAATTTTTAAACAAATCCTTAAATGCGTTTGCCTGAGATTAAAAAATCTTTGAGGCAAACATAAAGCTATAATATATCCATGTCTAAAATAATAAAATCCATCCGCGGTATGCACGATCTGTTGCCTGATGACAGTCATCGCTGGCAGTCTTTTGAGGCAATCGTTCGTCAGTTAATGGCCGGTTATGGTTATAAGGAAATACGTATGCCACTGGTGGAGTCGACGGACCTGTTCTGTCGATCTATCGGTGAGGTTACCGATATCGTCGAAAAGGAAATGTACACTTTTGAAGATCGTAATGGTGACAGATTAAGTCTACGACCAGAAGGTACAGCGAGTTGTGTACGCGCAGGAATTCAGCATGGTCTGTTATATAATCAAGTTCAACGCCTATGGTACAGCGGCCCTATGTTCAGGCATGAGCGACCACAGAAGGGACGTTATCGCCAGTTTCACCAGTTTGGTGTGGAAGCCTATGGGATCGATACCCCTGATATAGATGCCGAGCTTATCTTGATCGGCACCAGACTATGGAAGCAGCTTGGCCTAAAAGGACTTCGACTGGAACTTAATACGTTGGGTTCAAATCAGGCGAGAGCGGAATATAAACAGATATTGATCGATTATTTAAATCAGCACAAAGAGCTGCTCGATGAAGATAGCGTGCGGCGCCTTGAAACCAATCCGTTGCGTATATTAGACAGTAAGAACCCCGCGATGAAAGAGTTGCTGGATAACGCACCTGTATTAATGGATCATCTGGATGACGAATCACGTCAACAATTTGATAAACTAACGGCCAGTCTCGATGCGACGGGTGTCGAATACACGCTTAATCCACGGTTAGTGCGCGGGCTGGATTATTATTGTAAAACAGTTTTCGAATGGGTTACCGATGAACTGGGCGCGCAGGGTACAATATGCGCCGGTGGCCGATATGATGGCCTGGTTGAGCAGTTAGGAGGCAAAGCCACGCCTGCTATTGGTTTTGCTCTTGGCGTGGAACGTATTCTGGCATTGCTGGAATCCCAGCAGGAAAAGCAGATTGAAACTATCGATGCTTATCTTGTCTTACTTGGCGATGCCAGTGAGCTTAGGGGGCTGCAGCTTGCCGAAGATATCAGAGAGAAAATTTCTGATATAACAATGATCGCCCATTGTGGTGGCGGCTCGATGAAGAGCCAGATGAAAAAGGCAGATAAAAGTGGTGCGAAGATGGCTCTGATTCTCGGCGAAGACGAGTTGAGCAATGAGCAGGTTACAGTGAAATATCTGCGTGAGAAAAAAGAACAGATTACAGTTAAATTTAGTGACTTAAATAAATTTTTGACTGAAAGTAAGTGATAATATCCGGGTGAACGGTGAACAAACTTACCCGCTCTAAAAAATACACAACTATTGCAAAAGATTGAGAATTACCAATGAATGAATACGAAACAGAAGAACAGCAGGTCGAAGCCTTAAAGAAGTGGTGGAAAGAAAATAGCACGTCACTGATAGTTGGTTTATTTGTAGGTGTTTCTGCTTTATTTGGCTGGCGTTATTATGTCGATCAAAATCATTCGCATGCGATACAGGCGAGTGATCTGTATATGCGTGTAATGCAGAGCACCATGACAAACACGGTTAACGATCAAACAATGGATATTAATACTACTTTAGTTAATAACTATTCTGATACACCATATGCAGCCTTATCATCATTAGCACTGGCGAAATCAGAATATGAAAAAGGTAATGTTGATGCCGCTACTGCGCAACTCGAGCTGGCGGTGAAACATGCCAATGATGAAGTAACAAAACAGATTGCCAGTCTACGATTAGCGAGTGTTTACATAGAACAGAAAAAGTATGAAGAAGTATCGATGATATTAAATATGTCACATGATGTAGCTTTTGATGCACATTACGAAGAACTTAAGGGTGACCTGTATATGGCGAAGGGCGATACCGATCAAGCACGTATCGCTTATGATAAAGCCATTAGTCTACTCGGTGTTTCTGCTGGTAAGTGGTTAAAGTTGAAACGACAAAATCTGGGTTCCATCCAAAATGAGGCTAGTGCCAGTAATGGTTCTGAGCTGGTCACTTAGTGTTGATATCAATTACTCCTGTTTTTTATAAATCGTTTATTTATTAGCACTCCAATTTAAAGTCTCTCAGTGAAAAATAATATTACTTATTCTTTTTGTCGTCATCTATTGCTGATAGTTGCCGCATTGTTTATCAGTGCATGTGCTGACGATGATAACCTCGATCAGCCTGCAGAGCTTGTTCCTTTTGATACTAAACATTATCTGGATGTAGCCTGGCATGCGGAAACAGGTGCTGGTGCCGAAGAACAATATGTTTTTCTGCAGCCTTTGATCTTAAATGACATTGCTGTTACTGCAAGTCGTGATGGTGTTCTAAATATCATCAGCCTTAAGACAGGTAATTTTGAAGAAGATATCGAACTAGAGACAACGATAAGTGCAGGCATTGGTGGAAATGAAGATGTCTGGTTACTGGCGTCCAGGGATGCCTATGTAATTGCAGTTGATGGTCATAAGCGAACAGAGCTTTGGCGAACGAGAGTCTCAAGTGAAGTGTTGGCTCGACCTGTGATATATGAAAACACCGCTGTCATCAGAACGGTGGATGGAAAGATTATCAGCCTGGATCTACTCGATGGAAAGATACGCTGGCAATACCAGCGTACGATACCTGATCTGACATTGCGTGGCAGCAGTGAACCAGTTATCGCACGCGATAAAATTTTCGCCGGCCTCGCAGATGGACGACTAATTGCTATATCACCGGATAATGGCGAAGTCATCTGGGATATCGCTTTGGCTGTTCCAGTGGGTCGTTCAGAGATTCAACGGCTTATCGATATCGATGGAGATGCCGAGCTATATGGCAGAGTGTTGTACGCTGCAAGTTTTCAGGGACGTGTTGCAGCTATCGATGTGGAACGTGGTCAATTCTTATGGGCGCGTGATTTTTCAACGCACACCGGTGTCGTGCTCGATGAAAAAACATTATATAGCAGCGATGATAAAGGTCATATCTGGGCGTTAGATAGATTAAATGGCGCGACCATCTGGAAACAGGAGAAACTTGAGTTCAGGAAATTAACCCGTCCTACCATCATCGGTGACTACATCGCTGTCGGTGATTTCGAAGGTTATGTGCATCTGTTATCACGCTACGATGGTCACTTTGTGGCTCGTTATCAGCTGGGACAGTTTGATCACCTTGGTTGGCAGCTTGGAACCGGCATCATTGTTCCGCCAATAGTTAAGGGAGAAGATCGTTTGGTTGTTGTTACACGTGGCGGTATCGTGTATGTGCTTTCTCTGCATGAGCGTGACGACGATTTCTAACGTAGTTCTTACTTAATTTCATGTCCGTTTCCCTAATGTCTCAAGTCGTAGTCGCGCTGGTAGGCCGTCCTAATGTCGGCAAGTCGACCTTGTTTAATGTGTTGACGAAATCTCGTGACGCACTGGTCGCGGATTATCCCGGGCTCACGCGTGACCGTAAGTATGGTCGGGTGGAGTTTGAACGCTCTGAAATTATTGTTATCGATACCGGTGGTCTGAGTGGCGAAAGTGAAGAGCTCGATTCGCACATGGAGAAACAAACACGCCTTGCTGTTGATGAAAGCGATATTATCCTCTTTATGGTTGATGCCCGCGACGGCTTAACACCCGCTGATGAAGTCATTGCTGAGTCACTGAGACGCACGGGTAAACACGTCAAATTAATCGTTAATAAAACAGATGGCCTGGATGCACGATCAGTATCCAGCGAGTTTTACTCTTTAGGCCTTGGCGAACCCATTTCTATCGCAGCATCACAAAACCGCGGGATACAATCCATGCTGTCGGTTGTCCTAAAAACATTCGATTCAGATAAGGAGGTTTTAAGTGATAGTGAAGCTGCAGTTTCTGAAGATGAAGGCCTGTTAGATGATGACGAATCTGAAGAAGCCACTCAAGACCGTAGAGTAAAAGTTGCGATCATCGGTCGTCCTAATGTGGGCAAGTCTACATTGGTCAATCGTTTTCTTGGTGAGGAACGTGTTGTTGTATACGACATGCCTGGTACCACGCGAGACAGTATATTCATTCCTTTCGAACGTGATGGTAAGAAATATACCTTTATCGATACCGCGGGTATTCGTCGCAAGCGTGCTGTTCATGAAGTGATAGAAAAATTTAGTGTCATCAAAGCGATGCAGGCAATAGAACGTTCTAATGTCGTTATCATTATGATCGACGCAAGAACCGAAATTGCCGACCAGGATCTGCATCTGATCGGTTATGCGCTGGAAGCAGGGCGTGCACTTATCTTAGTGATCAACAAGTGGGATGGCATGGATGATTACCAGAAAGAGCTGATACACAAAGGCCTTGATAAACAATTACCCTTTGTGCGTTTTGCAGAAACATTTTTTATCTCGGCATTACACGGCTCAGGTGTCGGAAAACTGTACGCCGCAATCGATCGTGCCTATGCTTCTGCTACACAAAAATACTCGACGACTAATCTTACCCTGCTATTAGAAAAAGCAGTGCAATCACACCAGCCGCCGATGGTAAATGGGCGTAGGATAAAATTACGATATGCACATCAGGGCGGAATGAATCCCCCCAGGATCATTATCCATGGCAATCAGGTGACCCGAGTACCTGCTGTGTATAAACGTTATCTGACCAATTTTTTCAGAAAAGAACTTAAATCTGTTGGCACGCCAATATTGATCGAATTCAAAGGCAGTGACAGCAATCCATTTAAAAGCAGTAAAAAGAAAAAAAGTCATAAAAGGTAGTACCTGCCAACTGACACTATTCTCTAAAAGAAATTGCTGAATAGTGCTTTTGTTCTTAGACGTTTTATTTATTCAAAATCTGCATTGATTCTATTGATTTAAAAAATCCTGCCGTATTGGCAGCCTTTGCTTGATAAGCATCATTTTTCAACTATCTTCCTTTTAACATAACGATAAAAAGGGAGTCGTCCTGATGAAAAAACAGTTAAACCTTATAGCAACGGCAGTCTTATCCGTTCTTACCAGTACTTCTGCTCAAGCCATTCAGTTTGACGGTTTTATAACAGCCGGTGCCGCAATCCATGATGATGATAAAGGCAATGTTTATATCGGTAGTCTAGGTGACCGAGGTATTACTGAAGATTTAACATTCGAAACCGATACACGTTTTGGTCTGCAGATCAGTTCTGATGTGACAGAAGATATGTCCGTCGTGGCACAGTTACTTGGTACTGGTGTTGATGGCAACTTCAATGCAGTAATAGAGTGGGCCTACATAGATTACGAAGTTAATGATGTTGCAAGTAT
>DAOWFN010000046.1 GCA_030637945.1 Gammaproteobacteria bacterium | reverse complement strand
TCTACCATCTGCTCTCTAAACATATCGATGAGCGTTTGTTTCAATAAATCAATGCCTTCCCCTGATTCAACAGACAGCCAGATACGTTTCGCGTGGCCCGCGTCATCAAAGTCAATTCTTGGCGTCACACCCGTCAGGTCGATTTTATTCATCACCTGTATACAGGGAACATCATCTGCATCGATCTGTGACAATACATTTTCAACTTCTTCGATATTAGCGTCACGATTTTCATCGGCAGAGTCAATCACATGTAACAGCAATTGTGCCTCGGCCGTTTCCTGTAGTGTCGAACGAAATGCATTAACTAAATCATGCGGTAAATGACGAATAAAACCGACCGTATCTGCAAGGATAAGCGATACATCTTTGGTTAAGTCTAAGCGTCGCAAGGTGGGGTCGAGTGTTGCAAACAATTGGTCCTGTACATACACATCGTCATCAGATAACACATTGAACAAACTAGACTTACCGGCATTGGTATAACCAACCAGAGACACGGTTGATATCTCTGCTTTTTGACGAGACTGTCTTCCCTGCTCACGTTGCTTTTTTACTTTTTCCAGTCGCTTATTGATCTGTTTTATACGAATACCCAACAGACGACGATCGGTTTCCAGCTGTGTCTCACCCGGACCTCGCAGGCCGATACCGCCTTTTTGACGCTCCAGATGCGTCCAGCCTCGAACCAGTCGAGTAGAGAGATGCTTTAGCTGTGCCAACTCAACCTGTAACTTACCTTCGAAAGATCGTGCGCGTTGTGAAAAAATATCCAGAATTAATCCGGTGCGGTCAAGCACGCGGCATTCTATTAAACCTTCAAGATTTCTTTCCTGTGAAGCAGCCAGCGCATGATTAAAAAGTACAAGATCAGCATCATGCTGTTTAACCAGCTCAGCAATTTCTAATGCTTTACCACTACCGATGAAGTATTTAGGGTCAGGACGCTGGCGACTACTGGTGACGATCATCAGGATATCAGCGCCTGAAGATAACACCAGTTCTTTAAATTCAGACAAATTTTCACGATGCGCTTCATCGTAAACATCCATATGAACCAGAATGGCCCTATTACCGCCTTCGACGCGTTCGATGTCTAACATTTATTAAAATTCAATTAGTTATATTATATATTTAAAGTAATTTATTATGTAGGTGCGGATTCATTCGCACCTACAGGGCAAAGCTTCCGCTCCTCGGTAACCGCTCCTGCGTTACCCTACTACCGTCCATCCATGGACGTATGCTCACGCCCCTTACCCACATCCGTGTGGGCAAAAAAAAGGCCGCCTCTGGCGACCATTTTTATCGTCTATATGATTATACTAATTATCTGCATTACCGTCAGCCTCAGAATCATCACTCCATTTAATTTGACGTGACGGAACCACTGTAGAAATAGCGTGTTTGTATACCATCTGCGTTACCGTGTTTTTCAACAGTACTGCAAACTGGTCGAAAGATTCGATTTGTCCCTGCAATTTAATGCCGTTAACCAGGAAAATTGAAACGGGCACCCGCTCTCTTCTCAACGCGTTTAAATAAGGGTCTTGTAAGTGATGCCCTTTTGACATAATTCATTCCTCGTTATTGTTTTTATATGAGGTTATAGACACTTGTTGCTACGTACAGTTCTATACATAGCTAGATGCTACCACTTTATGATAGTAAAAATCTGAGGTTTTTCAGGACTTTCTGAGTATTTAACGTATTTGGGTCGATAAAATTGCATTCCTTCTCCTTCCTAAGCCAGGTCATTTGTCGTTTTGCCAGTTGCGCCGTCGCTATGATCGCCTTTTCTCGCATCTCATCATAGCCATAATCACCTGCCAGATATGCCCATACCTGCCGATAACCTACCGCACGAATCGACGGCATTTCTGCATGAAGGTCACCGCGATTGAACAATGCTTCAACTTCCTCTATAAAGCCCTGATCCAGCATTTCATCAAAACGTGCAGTGATCCGTTTACGAAGCTCAACACGATCATCCGGCATCAATGCAATTTTAATTCGTCGGTATGGAAACCCAGACAACGCTTTATTTTGCTCCTGCTCCCGCCAAAATTCAGTTAGCGTTTTCCCTGTAAAATCATAGAGTTCTAGCGCTCTTTTAATCCTTTGTGGATCATTAGGATGGATACGTTCTGCAGAGACAGGGTCAACACTTTTCAGACGTTCGTGCATCGCGAGAATACCACTGGATTTAGCTTCCTGTTCGATCGCCTGCTTTACCGAGTCATCCACTTCAGGCATGTCCGCCATGCCCTTTTGCAGCGTATTAAAATAAAGCATCGTGCCGCCAACCAATATCGGGGTACGCTGTTTGCTTGTGCTTTGCTGCATAAGCCTCAGGGCATCATCACGAAACTGCCCTGCTGAATAGACTTCAGCAGGGTCGATAATATCGATTAACTGATGCGGGGCATCTGCCAGAATTTGAGGGTCAGGTTTGGCTGTGCCTATATCCATACCACGATAAACCAATGCAGAATCGACACTGATTAAGTCTGCTCCTGATCTATCAGATAACTCATCATATATAGCCAGCGCCAGGTCAGTTTTACCCGTCGCCGTTGCGCCCATGATAAATATGACAATTGGCGAATTAGCTTTTTCACCTGGCTGGATGATTAAATTATTCATTGCTTATACACTAAAAGAATCTAACCACAGAGACACAGATTAGGGCAAGAGCTCGTAAGCAGGGCAACGCAGGAGCAGTTGCCGAGTACACGGAAGTTTTTGATTTAAATTTTTTAATTTCTGTGTCTCTGTGGTGAAATGAAAATTAACTCTAAGCTAAATAGGGCTTACTTAAGGAAAGCACCTCATTTTCTCGTCATTCCGGCATGCTTTTAGCCGGAATCTATGCATAAGAAAACGACCAAATTGTGGTGTTGAGCCATATGTTAGATGGATACCGGCTAAAAATATGCCGGTATGACGCCATGTACTGGCCACAAACTTCTAACTGGGTTCAGACTCCTGAGAGTTACTTTAGCGTCCACGCATAAACAATTTATCCAATTCGGCAATCGTCATCTGAATCCAGGTAGGACGCCCATGATTACATTGGCCACTGCGCTCTGTGATTTCCATATCACGTAACAGAGCATTCATTTCTTCGATGGTAAGTTTTCGATTAGCGCGTATAGAACCATGACAAGCCATGGTTGATAAAAGCTCATTCATCGCCTCCTCAACCCGCGTACTACTACCATGCAAGACTAGATCGGAAAGTACATCACGCAACAATGTTTCGACATCACTACTTGATAACGCTATCGGTATCTGACGACACTTGATACTCTCATCAGCAATTCGATCGACCTCAAAACCTAACTGATTAAATAACTCGGATTGATCTTCGACTATTTGTGCTTCTTTCGCACTTACAGCAAGCGTCAGAGGAACCAATAGAGGTTGAGATTTTATGCCCTCACCATCATGCGCTGTTTTTAATCGCTCATAAGTAATACGTTCATGTGCAGCGTGCATGTCAACCATCACCATGCCTTCAGCATTTTCAGCCAGTATATATATGCCATGTAACTGCGCACGCGCAAAACCGAGCGGGGGCATATCCTCCGTTGCGGTCTCTGCTAGAGGTTGCGTTTGATCAAACGAGTTTACCGATGTGTTATTTGTAAATTCGGTGTAGGCGCGTCTTTGTTCAGCAACAGCAAATGGCATCGCTGCTTGTGATGGTTTGTAGCTG
>DAOWFN010000080.1 GCA_030637945.1 Gammaproteobacteria bacterium | reverse complement strand
GATACTCGTGAAGATAATGCTGCTGCAGTTGTTGCAACGCAAAAACAGGGTGACCGTTTAGACCTTGCGCTAGAAGCAAATTATGATTCAAAATCAAACTGGACTGCTTATGGTTTTACACAGGCAACAGCAGCAACCAGCGGTAACCGGGAAGATAACCACAGGATCGGTGGTGGCGGTAGCATTCGTCCGACAGACCGTCTGACACTGAATGGTGAAGTATCTGCGGGTAGTAGTGGTCCTGGTGTAACTGCGGGTACTGATTATCTGGTAACTGATCGCACCAATGTCTATAGTGCTTATACACTAGAAGATGCGCGCACAGATAATGGTCTGCGTGCAAGACGTGGAAACTGGAACACCGGAATGCGCTCGCGTTATACCGATACTATCAGTATCTATGGTGAAGAGCGCTATACACACGGTGATGTGCCTACAGGATTAACGCATGCTTTTGGTGTGGATTACGTACCTGATGAGCGTTGGAACTTTGGTGCGAACATCGAAGCAGGTGTGCTGGAAGATAAAAATACCGGTGCAGAAACAGATCGTCAGGCAATCGGTTTGAATGCAGGTTATAACTTCGGTGCAATTACATATTCTGCAGCCGTTGAATACCGTATCGATGATATCGAGAGTACAGATACGACGTCATCCAAGCGTACTACCTGGTTGATGAAAAATAATCTGACCTATCAGGTAGATTCAGACTGGCGCTTCATCGCTAAGGCAAATTTCTCGGAAAGTGACAGCACTTTAGGTGAGTTGTTTGACGGTAACTTTACCGAGATCGTCGCAGGTTACGGTTATCGTCCTATCGATAATGATCGTTTGAATACATTGTTTAAGTACACCTATTTTTATAACGTGCCGTTTGGTGACCTGTTGACCGATCCGTTGACTGGTCAGGTTACGGGTGCGTCAGCTCCAATTGACTTCATACAGAAGAGTCATATCCTTTCATTGGATGCGATTTATGATCTGACCCAGCGTTGGAGTATAGGTGGTAAGTACGCGTATCGTTTAGGGCAGGTGGCACAAGACCGTATAAATCCAGAATTCTTTGACAGTAGAGCAAGCCTCTACGTATTACGTGCTGACTGGCATTTCACTCATCGCTGGGATGCTTTGATCGAAGGACGTTTATTAGATTTGCCTGATGCAGAAGATCAACGAGCAGGAACGTTACTCGGACTATATCGCCATATCGGCAACAATATAAAGATCGGCGTGGGTTATAACTTTACTGATTTCTCGGATGATCTGACTGATCTAAGCTTCGACAGCCAGGGTGTGTTTATTAACTTTGTTGGTAAGATTTAATAAATACACTGGAATTATATCGATTCTTTCTTAATCCATAATGCGAGGTCTTGCTCTTCCCGTGCTAGTTCCTCGCTGTTGATCAATCCTCTTTGCAAAGCGATTGCAACAGCTCTGGATCGAGGATTCATTACCTCTGTATCTGTTTCGTGATTGATCATGCCTTTGATGTTGAGTTTTTGATAAAGAGATTTCAGCCTGCTCTGTACACCACGATGTGATAAGTAATAATGTCTGACAATAATATGTGCAGGAACTAAAGCTTGTCCGCAAAATTGAACCATAAATTGTTTATTTTTATTAATTTCCCTGCTATTTAAAAGTACTTCTTACATCATAAAGCAGACTCTCGCAATTTTTCCTTTACGTCTGATATCGACACAGGTGATCATTTGCAGATGACATTTTCTGTGCTGTAAAACAACATCACTCGCAAAATCAGAGTTTGCTATTGCTCATTATTGAAAAGCACAGGTACGGCAAATTTGTAACCATTGACTGCTGTCGGCCAATAACAGACCCTCATCAGTCTAACGTTAAGCGACTACTCACAATCATAAAGCGACATTAAACAATTTTTCAGACATTAAAAATTTCCGACAAAACAGACATTCGCTACCACCCTAGTAATACACTGGTATTCCATAACATCTTGCATCAGTCTTGATAAAAAGCGCCGCCTCATATTTACACTCTACAAATTAATAACCGGCTTAAACATCCGCCGATACTGGCTCGGCGTTAAACCAGTCAGGCGTTTAAACAATCGCCTGAAAAATGAAGCATCCTCGTAGCTGACCGCAAGACTGACATCATCCACCGGCATCTGGTCGGTTTCCAGTAAGGTTTTAGCTTCCTCGATGCGCAGGTTTTGTATGTATTCGATAAGTGTCGCACCGGTCGCTGCTTTAAAACGCCGCTTCAATGTGCGCTCTGGTATTTTTGCATGCTCAACTACCTGCTTAACCGCGTTGCTTTGCTTGTAATTTTCTTTCAGCCATTGCTCACAACCACGTACAACCGAATCCGCATGTGGCGCACTCCTAATAAGTGAAGCATAAGGCAACTGGCCTTCATCGTGCCATTTCAGTAAGTAAACTTTTGCGATACGCAAGGCTTCACCCGAACTACCATGACGCGAGATTATATGGATAGCCAGATCATGCCACGAGGTGGTGCCACCAGCCGTTACGATGCGACCTGCCGGGTCAGCAAACACCAGGTTCGGTTCCGGACAAAAATGAACTTTTGGGTAATGCATTCTAAATAAATCTTTATAACCCCAGTGCGACGTTGCCTGACATCCATCGAGCAAACCAGACTCAGCCAGCATCACCGAACCGGAACAGGCGGAATACAGTGTTGCGCCCTGTTTATACATGTGACGAATCCATGCCATCAATTCAGGGTAACGTCCTTTCAGATCCTCATCCGGCCCCAGCCATAGCTCCGGCATAATCACGATATCGGCATCCGGGTCATCGACAATCGAAAATTCTGGATTAACTGGAATATGGTTACCGCAGCTAAAGATTGTCTTCTCCGGCGAGATGATAGAAACCTGAAACAACTTATCTTCTGTTTCGGAACGCACCAGAGTCTGCCAGATATTTCCTGCCGCCAGCAGCACATCGACCATACCGTACAGCGCCGAACCGGCAGTTTCCGGCACAGCAACAATCAGCACTTTTATTGGGCTATTTTTAGATGTATCCGCTGTATTTGCCATATCAACCCCTAATGAGTGGCACAAACGCCTCTTTTATGACTAATTTCCATCTTATTTAAATCTTTGTCAAGGCCTACTATTTACTCAAGCCGAAGCAAAACCTTGTAACGCACAGAAAATTCGGCCCGGTAACAACCACTAAACACATAGGAGAAAGTCATGACAGAGCAAAATAACTCAACACGTAACGGCCTTAATCTGGAACAGATGACCCAGACCATTGACGCTATAAAAGGCACACCCTCACTTGGCGAGTTCGAATTTCGCGCCAGCAACCAGTGGATCAACGGCGGTGAAAACCGCTCAAGCATCAAAAGCTTCTATGGTGCCGGCAGTGAAGACGAATCACGCAGCGAGCCATTCACTTTTACCAACGGCGAACCACCCATCTTGCTAGGAAATAACGAAGGTGCAAACCCGGTTGAATTCTTACTGCATGCACTTGCTGGCTGTGTAACAACCACCACGGTTTTACATGCTGCAGCGCGTGGCATACAGATTCACAAACTTTCTACTCAATTGGTCGGCAACATAGATGTGCAGGGATTGCTCGCACTAGATGACAGCGTACCTGTCGGTTATGAGTCGATCAGCATAAATATGGATATCGAAGCTGACTGCAGCGATGAAGAAATCGATGAACTAATCGCTTTTGCGAAACAACACTCGCCCGTGTGCAACACCGTTTGTAAACCCGTGCCAGTAACACTGCAAAGAGAAAAACAAACACAGGTTGCAGCGTGACCTGGCAACGTTAGTAATTATTATGGGTTGGTCTATTAATCCAAACAATAAATCAGCCCATAACACCAAACTATAAAAAGACGCAAGAGGATAGTCACATGAACCCTTTCACTCAACATACACAACAACAAGGTGTCACTTATCTGCAGCATCTGGGTTTTGCTATTGGTATTGCATGGCGATTAACAAGCAGCGTTATAGCATTTGTAGTGCATGCAATATTTCCGTTTATCGATATAGATAAAACACTGGATCTGGAAGCAACGGTTGATTTTTTACAGGAACGTAATAACTGGATTGAAAGTGCCACATTGAATGGAGTTGTAGCAGAAAATAACACTATAAGACACTGGTTTAAGAAGGGGGTATGGTTCATTTTATTTTCGTAGAGAAAAACGGACCATATTAGAAACAATTGCTTTCTGCTCCTTATTTATTTACAAAATAATCTAAATATAATAAAGGGGAATAATTAACTTTATGAATGCCCCCTTTGTATGAACTTGCTTACTTTTAGTGATTTTCACTAATGTCGGCTTTGTGGTGTAGGCGGGTACTCGATCATAACAACACGACAGTCCGAAATGGGTCGGCAGCAGATGCACAGAGAGTATTCCTCAATGGAAAATTACATCATGTGAAAAATCTAGGTTGAAATTGCATATTGTTAAATAACAAGGTTAGAGACAGAATAATCCGGGTCAGCGAGCTATTTCTCTCTGACCCGGATTGATTTATGTTAGCAATAGAGGTATTAATTGAGGTGAATAATTAATAAGTAAACCTTATTCAAAGATATAAACCGCGCCAGCTCTTGATGTTTCAAGCGGTACGCCTACTGCAATAGTATCACCTGCCACGGCGACACTATGACCAAACTCTGCATTACTAACAGTCGTTGAGGCTTTGATATAGGATTGCTCAATCCAGCTGGTGCCTGATCTGCTGTAAACATATACCGCACCAAAATTTTTTGCTGCATCATTTGAACCTTGGTCAATCCCTG
>DAOWFN010000193.1 GCA_030637945.1 Gammaproteobacteria bacterium | reverse complement strand
TCGTAGTTTTCTTCCTCTTCAACGAATTGCTGAAAAGTAGGGAAGCGGTCAGGGTCGAGCAATCGTAATCGTGCAAAATGACTTTCCTTGCCTAACTGCTCAGGTGTAGCTGTTAGCAACAGGACACCTTTGGTGTGATAACTCAATTGCTCTACGACCATGTATTCGATACTTGGGTCTTCCGCCGACCATTGCAGATGATGCGCCTCATCAACGACCATCAGATCCCACTCACCCATAACACACTGTTCAAAAACAGTGGCATCACTCACCAGAAAATCGATACTGCATAAGACCAGCTGTTCCGAATGAAAAATATTTTCGAAGTCATTTTCACTCAGCAGGTCATCGCAGCGCACCTTATCAAAAATTTTAAAATGAAGATTAAAGCGACGCAGCATCTCTACAAGCCACTGATGCATCAATGTTTCAGGAACTACAATTAATATACGTCTAGCTCGCTCGGTTAATAACTGATGATGCAGGATCAATCCCGCTTCGATGGTTTTACCTAAACCGACTTCGTCCGCCAGTAACACACGAGGCGCATAACGGTTAGCTACTTCATGAGCAATATATAACTGATGCGGGATCAAGCTAGTACGGCTACCGATCAAACCATAGAGATCAGATTTAGCTAAACGATTTTTATGAAACAACGTCTGGTAACGCAGTTCAAACCAGCTGTCTTTATCTATCTGACCGTTAAACAAACGTTCTGAAGGGCGGTTTAATTGAATAAAATTATCCAGATCGGCTTCTTCAATCTGATGACTTGCACCATCGATATCAAAGCCGGTATAGGTAATCAGGCCATTATTTTCTGCGACATCACTAACGGTTAGTTTCAGACCATCATGACTGTTTACCGTGTCTCCAGCAGCAAACAGAACACGTGTCAGAGGTGCGGTTTGTTTAGCATAGGTACGAGTCTCGCCCGTCGCCATAAATAAAACGGTCAATGTACGTTCCTCGACCGTTAGGATGGTACCCAGACCCATCTGGAGTTCAGCGTCGCTGATACAGCGTTGACCGGGGATAAATTCAGCCATTGTTGTTCTTTTTCACTTTTAATATCATGGTGATATTTTATGTCAGATTCAGGTAGATTCGTATAGTTGTTATTGGATATGGAGGGGTTGGATATTTATATTTACTCATGGAGTTTTTTGTTTACTGCTGACTTATTCTTAGATGTAGCGGGTCTCGCCCCGCCGGCGAGTTACTTTTCTTTCAGTAGCAAAAGAAAAGTAACCAAAAGAATGCCATCCCGATTCGTTTGCCCCGAGAAAAGCGCTCGGGGTGCCTGAATGCCACAGCGTTGCCAACGAGTCGCTCTGATGCGCCATCCGGGCGCACAGAGCTAAATTTTCCGTCCATGGAAAATTTCCTCTACCAACACCGCGACATTCAGCAAACAAAAAGGGACTACAAAAACTAACAAACAAAAATAAAAACTGTTGTTGTAGTGCAGGTTTTACATTAGCGTTGTTTTATTCTTTTGACCTTCCTTCCACTCTTAAGCAAGCCATTGAGGTAGTACCGTTATCATGGGCTTTCTGTGAAAACTGTCTGAGCGCTTTCTGCGAGTTTTTTCACAGCATGATAACGGTACTACCTCGATGGGAACCCCTGCGTCTCTTCGCAGGGGCGCAGCTGTAGTGGCGGCCTTTTTTGGGTACTTTTTTGGGCTGTAGCAAAAAAGTACCTCGCCAGCGGGGCGAGACCCGCAACGCCAAAGTAAAAAAACAACTCCATAACAATCCCACCAAAAAAAACTAATATAACCCCCAAAGAGCCAACCCACTTACAACAACCAACATCGCCCCAATAAACCTTTTAAACACGACATCGTTGCGTAAAATCGCATCATGCGTTTTTAATCCAATAAAATGCCCAACAGCAGCAACCGGCACTAACACTACAGCCGTCAGAAAATTCAGGTCAACACCTAACGCTGCAAAAGTCGTCATTTTAATCATAACCAGAATAAACCAGAGTACAAATAACGTATTTCGTAATTGCGACTTAATAACATTGTGCACGTAGACAGCGACCATCAATGGTGCGCCTGTTAATGAAGTACCCGCAATATAGCCACCAAATATCAACAACGATTTATCTAACCATCTGCTTTCGCTGTGGATACTTTTATCAAACAGCCACATAAAAGCATAAAACATGGTGACACTGTAGATGAAAGTAAGAATCCATAAATTTGGGAGATTTAGCAATCCAAAAACACCGATCAGCGCAGGTGGAATGATGTAATAAAGAGACAATTTTAGATACGCCCAATCAACATGATCTAAACGAGTCCGCAGTGTTAAGCTGGAAAAGAATAGCAGATGAAAGCCGATCATCGGCAACCAGTAAACCGGCTGATCATGTATGAATAACATGAAGGGCAGGCCTAATGCCGCTCCGCCAAATCCTAGACCACTGCGGACAAAACCTGCCCACATAAATAAGACGCAGGTTAAAGTAATTTCTAAGACAGAAAAATCCAGGAACATAGGTGGGTGTTTTCTGTAGGTGCGACTAAATCGCCGGGAGCGATTTGAATGTTAGCCCTGAATGGGGGAGGCATATGGACATGTCGATTAATTCATTCGCATGAGCATCTTTCATATTAAACCGTGCCGTGCAAATGAATTCGCACCTACAGGGGTAATCAACAAACATCTATTGTTTATTAAAATGTTCTTTCGTCAGTTTAAAAACTACCGGACTTAATAAAATTAATGCGATTAAGTTTGGTATCGCCATCAATGCATTTAATGTATCCGCAACCAGCCAGATAAAATCCAGACTCGCTGTTGCACCGATAGGAACAGCGATTATCCATAAAACTCTAAACGGCGTTATTGCGCGTTCACCCAATAAATATTCAACGCATTTCTCACTATAAAAACTCCAGCCAAGTATCGTTGTAAACGCAAAAATACTTAAACCGATAGCCACTATATAACCACCGATACCAGGGAGCGCTAATTCAAACGCAGCCGATGACAAACTTGCGCCCGTTTCACCTTGACTCCATGCCCCTGTAGAAATGATAACGAGGCCAGTGATGGAACAGATAATAATGGTATCGATAAATGTACCTAACATGGCAATACGTCCTTGTTGCACAGGACTATCTGTACTCGCTGCAGCATGTGCGATAGGTGCGCTACCTAATCCTGCTTCATTGGAAAAAATACCACGGGCGACACCAAAACGAATCGCTGCCCAGACTGCAGCACCTGCGAAGCCGCCGGTTGCAGCCGCTGGCGTAAATGCATGGGTAAATATCAATGCCAGCGCTGGCGGAACACTCTGGTAATTAATAATTAAAATAATCAGTCCAGAAAGAACATAAGCGGTTGCCATAAATGGTACTAACTTGCCCGCAACACCGGCAATGCGTTTAATACCACCGACAAGCACCAGGGCGGCAAGTACTGCCATGATTATTCCCGTAAGCATGTGTGGTATTGCGAAAGTATTATTAAGTACATCAGCAACAGAGTTTGCCTGTATGGTGTTACCAATACCAAAACCGGCAAAAGCACCGAACAGTGCAAAACAGGTACCTAACCATGCCCAGTGAGATTTTAGGCCGTTTTTAATGTAGAACATTGGTCCGCCAATGTGGTTCCCTTTATTGTCTACCTCTCGGTATTTAACAGCCAGCACCGCTTCGGCATACTTGGTCGCCATCCCTACGAGAGCTGTACACCACATCCAGAATAAGGCGCCTGGACCGCCTAAAAAAATGGCAGTTGCGACACCTGCGATATTTCCGGTACCGATAGTGGCTGACAATGAGGTCATCAGAGCATTAAAGGGTGCTATATCGCCTTCACCTTTTTTCTCTCTGCTCTGCCAGAGTAATTTAAAACTACTGACTATCCGTCTTAATGGCATGAAAGTCAGGCCATACATCAAGTACAGACCAGTACCCAAAATAAGTATGAGCATTAATGGTCCCCATACGATTCCATTGAGGGTAGAAATCAGATCATTGAGTATTTGCATATAGTTATTATTATTTTGAAAAGTCAGGAAAAATTTTAACAGTTCGTCTGCTCTTATATAGGTATTTTTTGTTTAAGGCAGCTCTGATTAATTATCATAAATTCTGGCGATGCCCAGTAATCTGAATCAAGGCATCGATTTGAAAGCATACTTATTGTATGGTGAAAAACGATAACGCAGAGTCAGGTTACTGGGCATCGCCCCACAGGGCGGGCTTTCAAGCGCACATCTTCAGCGTTATGCTCCTTATGAAGGCAATAAGCATTCATTGCGAACCATGCCTTGAATCTATACGCTTGAAAGCCCGCAGAACTCTATAATAATTAATCAGAGTTGCCTTAAGTAAAATCCTGTAAAATTCCGGCCTCATGCATTTTTTATTAAATGCTATTTGAAAAACTCTGGATTTACGTTCCAGTCAGTTGAATACAGGAAAAACTATGTCACAAAACAAACCACAACAGGTCGTTGTGTCTGCGCTATATCATTTTGTAAGGCTTGATGATTATCAGGCACTACGCCAACCACTTTACGATTTCATGATCAAAAATGATATCAGAGGTACTTTGCTGTTAGCTCAGGAGGGGATCAATGGCACGGTCGCAGGCTCACAACAGTCAATCGAAAAACTCCACTCATGGTTACGTTCAGATGAACGCTTAAGTGATTTACGAACCAAAGAATCTTACGATGAAACCATGCCTTTTTACCGCACACGGGTCAAACTTAAAAAAGAGATCGTCACTATGGGTGTACAGGGCATCGATCCAAACCAGGTTGTCGGCACCTACGTTAAACCTGAAGACTGGAATGATCTTATCTCTGATCCTGATGTAGCCATCGTTGATACACGTAATGCCTATGAAGTTGCTATCGGCACATTTAAAAATGCGGCCGACCCAAAAACTGAAACTTTTCGTCAGTTTCCTGATTACGTAAAATCCAGTATGAACCCGAATAAACAGAAAAAAGTGGCGATGTTCTGCACTGGCGGAATTCGATGTGAAAAATCGACTGCTTATCTAAAAGAGCAGGGGTTTGAAGAGGTCTATCATCTGCAAGGCGGCATTTTAAAATATTTAGAAACCGTTCCAGAAGAAAAATCACTATGGCAAGGTGAATGTTTCGTTTTTGACAACCGCGTTAGCGTCAATCATCAGCTGGAAAAGGGCTCTTACGACCAGTGCCATGCCTGTCGCTTACCCATTACTGAAGATGACAAAAATAGTGACAAATATCTACAGGGCGTTAGCTGCCCGAGTTGTTATGATAAAAAATCTGATGAGCAACGACAGCGCTTTGCCGAACGTGAAAGACAGGTACAACTTGCTAAAGCAAGAGGTGAAGAACATCTCGGGTCGGACGTTAACGCGATCAGTCTGCTAAGAAAACATAATAAAGACGTACAGCGTGAAAACAGCCGTCGTTCCAGCTTAAAACATCGTTAACGGAGTATAGACACCATGCCAACGGAAGTATTACTCGGCTGGATAGCCTCACTGCTTTGTACTTTAATTCTTATCCCGCAAATAATTAAAGCGCTTCAGACACGTCATACTGATGACGTATCCATGTCCATGCTTGTTATATCAGTCGCCGGAAATGGTTTTTGGGTAGCGCATGCAACGATGACCGAGAATATTCCATTAATTTTTGGCGCAGGCTTAATCAGCCTTATGAGTATCACACTGATCATTTTTAAATATCTGTTCGATACAAAATAACTCATGCCTACACCTATTTTATACAGCTTTAGACGCTGCCCGTACTGTATGCGTGCGCATATGGCATTAAAACAATCTGGTATAAAAGTTGAATTACGCGAAGTCAAACTAAGTGACATGCCTGATGAAGCTTTGGCCGCTTCACCCGAAGCGACTGTCCCTGTTTTAATTTTACCTGATGGCACTGTTTTTACAGAAAGCTGGGACATCGTAAAATGGTCACTTCTACAAAATGATCCTGAGCAGTGGTTAGGGAACGAAGATGAGTACTCGCTCGATGCTGAAATATTAATCGAGACAAATGATTTCTCATTCAAAGATGATCTTGATCACTATAAATACGCCGATCGATTTCCTGAGCGTAATAAAGAAGACTACCGTAAAGCCTGCGAAGAGTTTATCGAAGAACTTGAAGACATGCTTACCGAGAATCACTATCTACTCGCCGATCAACTCTCCTTAGCTGACATCGGCGTATTTCCATTTGTTCGACAATTTTCATTGGTCGATAAAGACTGGTTTGATGCTTCGCCATATACCAAAGTACAACACTGGTTAGGCAAATTAATACGCAGCGAATTATTTCAGCATGTTTTCCAGAAACATAAGCTTTGGGAAACTCATGACGCTGCTATTTACATCTAGCAAGCATGTTTAATGGTTTTTAAAATTAACAACCCATTTGAATCTGAGAGAAAATTTTCTCAATCATTAATACAGATTATCGAATTACTCGGCATGTATCATGCTGAGCTAGCACGAATTCTTGGACAGCAATGCGGTGATATAGGCAACTTAACTTCTGGCAAACACTTTATCGTGAAAGACTCAGATGCCTGGCAGCGGGGCACACTGTTTATTAAGATTTATCAACAACTATTTGAGTATTTTGAAGGTGATGGCGTTGCCATGTACCACTGGATGCGTGCTGATAATAAATATCTAAACGGTACGCCACATTTTCTTATCGTCGATGAAGGGAAATTAGCGTTAATTCACGATTATCTATCACAGAAAAATCAGAAAAAATGTCCGAATGGTTAAGATTGAATCTATAGTGCTGGCAAGAAATCTACCGTTAGTCTGAAAACAAGCCCGCATATCTGCTTTTCAGCCAAAAGTGTTGATAATTGGACACAAATATCTATATTTACACTAACATATTCAGCTTGATCTGTACTACATAACACATTGATATAACTAAATAAGTTATCAAATTTCTAAAGTTTTATCTAAAGCTCAACAAACGATCTGCACACAAATACCAAAATAGCTAAATCAATCATTGTTTTACTCAACTCTTTAATCACTCATTTACAAGGTGGTTTAACGTCATTTTTAAATGACATTTAATTTGGTACTAATTCATGGAACTGAAGCAGAATACACAACCACAAAATAACAACGTCAGCACCAATAACTATACAAATGTTATCGACGCTATTGTTGATTGCGCCAATGATCATTTGCTGATGCTGATGCACCAAATGCTGAGTTCTGCAGATAAAAAATTAATAGAAAAAGCCGATAAAACAAGCTCTGAGACAGAGCGTGCAAAATTCATGAATTGCACACAGGTGTTCCGAACAGAAAGAAATGGCATCAGCCATCTCTTTTTTATGAAATTAAATAATTCATTGTCGATAACACGATCAGATTCAGATACTAATGACTCGTTAGTAGATCAGGATGAGATGGAAGAAATGGTTGCAATAACAACCATGCACTCTAAAGCGATGCGCGTATATGGCATCGAAGTAAACCACCTTGAGATTCGACTAGAGTATCTGGAGATCATGTATGAAAATATTTTTGACAAAGAGGCACTGGATCCAAAGCACATATGTGAAGTTTTTCAAAGGACCATCGAAAATATTGATCTGGCCATAGAGGCAAAATTAATCTTCTATAAATTATTCGATCAGGAAGTCTGTTCGAAACTAGGCATCATGTACCGAGCCATCAATAAGATACTCATCGATAACGATATCATGCCTGAAATTATTATGAGGACCAGCAAAGACATCGAGATAGAACACGTCGAAGAAGATGTATCTTCGCGTGTTGCAACCTACTACGACCCGGAGGAGAACATACAGACGGATTTCGTACCAAGAACAAAAGCCGAAATCAGCCGTATCGTTAATGAGTTCATGTCTGGGGATATGACCATTACAGGTGATGAGATCGATCTGCCTGAATCATTTTTACGCACGCCAACCCAGCAGGATCTTGATGGTAAAGACTGTTACGAAAGAAAAGAAGTCGTCAAAGCATTGTCTAACCTGCAACGCAAACTCATCTCTCTCAAAAACAGATCAGAACCACTTACGACAAAACAGATCAAACAAGAGCTACTGGATGATATAAATCAGGGCCACGATAGTACAACAGAGAAAAAGGTAAATTTACTTGATGAAAGAAATATAGATTTTGTCGGCATGATGTTTGATGCAATCTCTGATGATGAAACCATCTCTGACATCATCAAGAATATGATCAAACGCCTTCAGATACCGATAATGAAAGTTGCCATGTCCGATAGCAAATTGTTTGATAATGATGAACACCCGGCAAGGGTCATCGTCAACTTACTTACGGCGGCGGGCAAAGGCATAAACTCTCAGAGAGATCGATTGTTTAATAGTCTCGAAGCGATCGTTGACAATATATTAAACGAATATGATACAGACCTGGCGGTGTTTAACAATGCAATGCATGTGCTAGAGAACATCGTACGCTCAGAGGAACAACTGGCACAGCGAACTGAAAAAACCGAACAGAAAAAAATAATCTATAACCATGCAAAAAAAATTGTTACCGCACAGTTTAAAATAGTCTCCAGGAATAAAAAGATCCCCAACAACATCCGTCCGCTCATCTTAAAAAACTGGCCGACACTCATGCTTAATCGCTACCTGCGGCATGGTCGTGATAGCTCACAGTGGAACCAGTCTGTTTTAATATTGAGGCTCCTATTAAAGTGCATACAACCAATCCGACTAAAAAACCAATACACTTTGATCAATAACAATCATGAAGCTTTGGCAGAATCGGTCAATGATGAACTACGCGAAACGCAACAGGATAAATCTGAAATATCATCTCAGATAGACGTACTTAAAAAACATTTCTTACAGATAATCGACAGCTGTGGCTATAAAATCATCGATACTGCCAGCGAAACGGAGATAGATGACGATAATTCACTTATCGAAGATGAAAGTGATACATCTGAATTTGACAAGATTAGCATGCAGATAGAAAGCGCCGAAGAGAAACTTTCTAAACTTGCCAGCAACACTAAACCAGGCGCATGGTATGAGATATATACAGGTGAAGATAAAGCCTTAAGACGACTTAAATTATCGATTATTTTAAATGACGCAGCACAGTTAATTTTCGTCGATCGTAAAGGCATTAAAATAATAGAAAAAGATGCAGAAGAATTTGCAAGGGAGCTCGAAGATAATCGCTCTCGTTTAATAGCAGATCATTCTACTTTTGATCACGCTTTAGGGAAAGTTATTGGGGCTATTTCTGCTTGACAACTAATCTCTTCTATCAAATATGCCGGTCTTACAAGACAATATCCTTAGAGAAAAGACAGGGTATGGCGATAATCATGTATATGTAGGTGCGAATTCATTCGCACGATGGTGTCAGAGTATACGTTCGTCGTGCGAATGAATTCGCACCTACATAGAAAATATAACACCTCAAATCATTTTCTCTCTGCGGAGAATCGTTTTTAATCTTTCCTATAAAGTTTCTATCTTACCGATTATTTGCTGAAACATATAACCACTATCGTTATAGCTAATATTGATAGCGCTATCATTATTTTTATATGATAGAACCAAACTTGGAAAACCATTTACATACAATTTTTTTGTTAGCAACAATTCATCTTCAAATAATTTTCGACAGGCTTCACTATTAATATCTCGTGCAAAGATCTCTGGATCAAGACCTATGATTTTAGCTGCCTGTATTAAAACATCGTCATCTGAAGGATTTCTGGCATCCAGATAATAAGCTTGCTGGATAGCTAATAACATTTCCTTCTCCAGCTCCAGCCGCTGCATCTTACAGGCGATGATAGCGCGACACGCTGGATAAGTTGAACGTCGTGGCTGGCATGATGTCCAGAAATCATAATTAAATTCTGTACCCGGTATTTCTTGTTGAATTTTTTTCCAGGTACTTTGAATTGTTTTTTGCATAGCAACCGGCATCGGCAGATCTGTGTCCGACGCCAGACCACCTAAAACATATTTAATCGTTACTTTGTTGTTTAACTTTTTTTGTAACTGTAACCATTTTGATCGAAACCCCCAACACCAGCTGCACATTGGATCATGCACATAATAAAGTACGGGCAGGGGCTCATTATAACTATCCATATTTATGCCGACAGTAGAGACAATAAAGTGTGATTAACCGTATTCGCACAGATAAGCACAATCATCTGGCACCGTAACGTTAAATGCGCTATTCGCGGCAACATCAAAAGACTGACCGGCTGAATATACCTGCTTTTCAGTTTCACCATCGAGCGTAATGATTAACTCACCAGTAATAACAGTCATTTTTTCTTTATCGGCTGTATTAAAGATATATTCGCCTGCAGCCATCACGCCAACTGTGGCTGGTTTATCCTTACCCTGAAAGGCAATTGATTTAACTTTCCCATCAAAGTATTCATTTGCTTTAAACATTACTTCACCTTTATTTACTTATCGGCGCCAGATACTGACGCACAAGCCATAAATAAACAAGCATAATCACTCACATACTTAACATATTGATATTGCAATAAATAACCATATATTATAAAATGGTAATATTCTTACACTTAAAAATACCTATACCTGAATAATGCAAAAATACAGTTGTTCTTTTTTAGAAGAAAAAATGGGCGAGGGCGGTCAGTTAATCGATGTGCGCTCGCCTATAGAGTTTAATCAGGGCGCGCTGGACGGGGCAATCAACATGCCTATCACAAGTTTTCAATCGCTAAAAGATGACATAGACAATTCTAAACCCGTATTACTGTATTGCCGTACGGGAGCACGATCTGAAATGGTTAAAAAGTACCTGGTGCAATTAGGTTTTGATCAGGTCCATAATATAGGCGGACTTCCACAATTCGCTGGCTGTTAAAAAAACCACTAAGTAATACAAAGGGCTATCAATTATGTCTTATGAAGTTACAGTAGAAAACATCAAATGCGGTGGCTGCGCCAATACCATCACCACGAAATTAAACAAAATGAATGCCGTTGATGGTTGTGAAGTAGATGTTGAAAATGGCGTAATTACAATCAGTGGTGATGAAACCAGTAAAACTGAAGTAACAAAGCTACTATTAAAACTAGGTTATCCTGAATGCGGTACGGCAGAAGGATTAAAAGCTGCCAAAGCAAAGGCAAAATCTTTTGTGAGCTGTGCTGTTGGAAAAATGGGCTCTTAATACGATTAACGCTACAACCTTAATCTCTAATAAAAAAGTCGGTATAACCGGCTTTTTTTATGAAATATCACAACTGTCTGCAAAAAACTCAACTACCGTGATACCATTCAGCGCCAATGAAAACCCGAGAATTCCATTACCACTTACCAGAGCACTTGATAGCTCAAAAGCCCTGTGATGTTCGTTCGCAGAGCCGCTTATTGCATTACTCTCGTGATGACAAAAATATCAGCCATCACCAATTTAGCGATATTTTAAATTTAATAGAACCGGGCGATTTACTGGTATTCAATAATACACGTGTCATTCCCGCGCGTATTTATGGTTTTAAGGAAACCGGTGGAAAAGTCGAAATACTCATCGAACGCCTAACTGGCGAACAACATTGCCTCGCACATATCAAAGCAAGCAAAACGCCAAAGCCTGGTAACAAAATATTTTTATGCGACGCAGAAAAAAAGCAGCAATTTACTGTCATCGTAGAAGGGCGCGAGGATGATTTATTTAAGCTCCGAACATCGTCAGATCAGTCGATGGCAGATATTATGGAAAGCATTGGCCATATGCCACTGCCACCTTATATCAATCGCAATGACAC
>DAOWFN010000004.1 GCA_030637945.1 Gammaproteobacteria bacterium | reverse complement strand
GATAGCGATATCCAAGTCTAACTCACTGCCTTCTTCCTGATAACGTACGCGTACGAAGCGCTGTGGTTTTAGTTTATCGAGGATGAGTTTTAATAATTTCGCCAGTTGTGCGTGTTTCTCTAAAATAGCATCGATATCAGAAGCATTTGCTGACGGGTGAATGGATTCGTACAGACTTACCCAGTCAGGTTTGAAGCTCGATGTATTGTAATCCCACTCTGGATAATGGCGTGGTGGCAAACCTTCGTTTTCCAGTTCTTCTTTTTTGGTCTGTTGTTTGTTTTCGAAATCTTCCGCTTCGTCATTCTCTTCGATGAATACCCACATATGACGATTGTCATCGCGGTAATCGACTTCGGTGTTTTCGAAACGCATCTTCGGCAGCTGATCGCTCTGCAGGCGAGTACGTGCGGTGAAGGTTATGGCGATATCGACCATGGCTTTGGTGCTGCCACCATCTTCTTCGACGACTTTATAGAAACGCTCAACAAACTCCAGGATATGTTCATTTTTGTATCCGTGGTTCGGGTCAAGTATGGCGCGCGATAACATGGCCAGCCGATGTCGGATACAAGATTCTTTTTCTGTGTCGCAATCGCCTTCGATCGGTGCAGGGTGCAACGCCATGATGGTTTTGCGTAACCCCGGGTACTCTTTGAACATGAGGTATTCGACGCGTGAGTCTTCCAGGTGTTCGATAGCGATGCGTTGGAACGGGCTGAAGTTATCCGCGACCAGAACATCTGTCCAGCGTCTGTGCGCGGCGATGTGAGCGATGGTTATACGATAGCGGTCGATACCTGAGACAAAGCCAGACTCACTTTCGAAGTCATCGTAGACATCGGGTATGCGAATACCTAAGTTGTCGTAATAGGGTGTTGGTTTGCGTAATTCATCAAAACCCAGTGAGTAGGGGACAAAGAAAGATTCGTCTTGCCACATACTGCGCAGATACATATCCAGCATGCGCTGGTTGTCCATGTATAACGTGCCGTGACGTTCGCGTTGCAATACGGCTCGGCTGTCTGCTGATTGCAGGCTGAAATAATCTATCTGGCGTTCCGGATTGCTGTTGTAGTTACGTGCACCGTATTCCACCCAGTTTTTTAAACCTTCCAGTGACAGCTGGTTTAATAGATAAGGTGTCTGTTTCAGCAGTTCAGGTAAACCCGGGCTGGCAAAGGTCGTATGGTGTCCGTGAATAGAACCGGTGGTGCTTTCCATGAAATCAAACATGATCTTAAGATAATGTTCCATCTGTTCCTGTGTGCCTAAGCGACGAGCGGCTTCCGGCAGGCATGCCATAAAGGGTGGGATAGAATTGCCATTGGGTGTGCGCGACATATCCCATACTGCTTTGGAAACAATCTCTAACATCGGTTCACCTAGCTGGCGGGCGATGCCGGGCATCTCTTCCAGATAGACCAGTACCGGTTCCCAGCCACGGCCGATCATGCAGACCATGGAAGCGCCGTTGAGGTACTTTTCGAGGCCGTCATTGCTTAAGCCATTCAATGCGTCTTTTATATAGTCCTCAAAACAATCTTCGATCTGAGGAAAGCTGCATTTAAGCTTTTTTCGGTATGCTTGTAGTTCTGATTCTTGCATGATCGTTTTAAACCAGCTGCTGCCATATGACTCGTCATTCTGGCGGAGGCCAGAATCCATCTATCAGATGAGTGGCGTTTATTTAGTATAGCGCCATTCTGTAAGGTGGATACCGGCTAAAAACATGCCGGCATGACGGTTATTTTTTACTTTTAGTATTTGTCGTTTAACCAAAAATACTATCGATAGAATGATCCAGTGTACTGCGTATGTCTGCATCATCGGTAATCGGTCTGACCAGTGCCATGCGGCATGCCGCTTTGGCTTCTATGCCTTTGCTCATCAATACCGCCGCGTAAACCAGCAGACGTGTAGAGATGCCTTCATCCAGGCCATGGCCTTTCAGGTTACGTGCTGTGTGTGCGATCTGTACTAATTTCTCTGCAGTTGCAGCATCCGTGCCAGCTTCTTTTTCGACGATGCCAGCTTCTACCTTTGCATCGGGGTAGTCAAAATCAAGACCGGTAAAACGTTGTTTAGTCGATTGTTTTAGATCTTTCATCAGGCTCTGATAACCGGGGTTATAAGAGATAACCAGCTGGAAATCAGGATGTGCATCGATCAGCTCACCTTTTTTATCTAAAGGTAATTGACGACGGTGGTCTGTTAACGGGTGAATAACAACCGTTGTATCCTGACGGGCTTCGACGATCTCATCCAGGTAACAGATAGCGCCGATGCGTGCAGCTGTGGTCAGTGGACCGTCTAGCCAGCGAGTACCGTTAGCATCCAATAAGTAGCGTCCGACCAGGTCGGAAGCCGTCATATCTTCATTACAGGCAACGGTGATTAAAGGTTTACCCAGTTTCCATGCCATGTGTTCGATGAAACGTGATTTACCACAACCGGTTGGACCCTTTATCATCACCGGCAGGCGTGATTCATAAGCTGCGGTGTACAATTCGATTTCATCACCTGTAGCGCCGTAGAAAGGTTCTTCTTTTACTTTGTATTGTTCGATATCTATATCGGTCATGGTAACTATTCCTAAAAATATTTATCCGTTGAGGGAAGATTAAAATCAGTCCGCGAAAAACGCGAATTACGCAAAAAGATCAAAAAAGCTTTTTTCGTGTCTTTTGCGTGCTTTGCGGACAAATCTTTTGTGTTTTTAAAACTCTAATTAATTTAGAAAAAAAACCCCCACCGAAGTGGTGAGGGTCTTTTCGGTACTGAAACGTTCAGACTTATTTGTGAACGCCCAGTTTGTCTCTCCAACCTGGGTAAAGCGAATCCGCATCACCTGGGAACGACTCGAATGCGCGAGCAAATTCATTGTGCTCTTTCGCGAATTCGATTGGGTCAGCTTTAGCCATCCAGCATTCGTATGCCTGGCGCAGTGATTTCGCACCCGCTGCAGGAGAATCGATGTGACCGTAAGAACCACCACCAGAAGTGTTGATTACGTTACCGTGACCTAAGTTCTCGAAGAAGCCAGGAAGACGCAGTGCGTTCATGCCGCCAGAGATGATTGGAGTAGTCGGCTTCATGCCAAACCATTCCTGGTGGTAAACAGGACCGTCAGCGCTATCACGCTCGATCATGTATGCGATGTTTCTGTCATCCGCACCACCTTCCATCTTACCGTAACCCATTGTGCCCACGTGGATACCAGAAGCACCCATAAGACGTGAAAGTTTAGCAAGAACGAACGCAGTGTAACCACGTACAGATGAAGGTGAAGTAATCGCACCGTGACCAGCACGATGGTAGTGCAAGTATTGACCAGGATAGTTACGACGTGCAGTTGTAACCATGCCACAACCACCAACATAACCGTCAACCAGGAATGCAACGTGATTAGCATTTTCGCCAAATGTTTCCAGGATGTAGTCTGCACGAGCACACATTTCGTGATGGTCGTCTGCAGTGATGTTAGCTGAGAATAATTTAGCTTCGCCAGTCTCGTCCTGTGCACGTTTCATCGCGTCAGCAACGAGAGGTGTTACGTCTTTCATGCGACAGTAAACCTGATTACCTTGAGGCTCGTCATTCTTGATGAAGTCACCGCCAAGCCAGAACTGGTATGCAGCTTCTGCGAAAGGCTTAGGACGTAGGCCAAGTTTAGGCTTGATGATTGTACCAGCGATGTAACCGCCTTCTGTACGTGAACGACCCAGGATGTTCCACAGGTCTGTGATGTCCATAGAAGGACCATCAAAGATATCAAGCATTTGCTTAGGCACATGGAAATCGATCATCTGTGCACATTGCACATCACCCATGCCCTGGTTATTACCAATAGCAAGAGTTAAGAAAGAAACAACCATTGCGCGACCGTCGATGATGTTGCGGTCAAACAGGCCATTAGGGTATGCAAGTTTCATGATGCCTTTAGCTTCATCAATCTCGTAAACCATTGCGTCCAGGTCTTTGGTGAAGTCGTCTGTTGTAGAAACTTCTACGTTAGTACCTGTAGATGATTCTGCAGCAAAGTGAGCTGCTGTTTCCAGGTAACCGCCAAAACCAGGCATTGGTGTCATTGTGTAAGCTACTAAGATGTGGCCACCAGCTTTTAAAAGCTCGTCTTCATCCAGGCTAAGGTCTGCATAACGTGCTGACTGATCCATTAAGATCTCCTCATTATTGTTAAAAATTAAAATTCGGTTGATGCAAAAGCAGGGCTTTCGCTACCAAGGGCGCATACTATAGTTCCGATACAACATAATTAACACTAAATGTTTTTGATTGTTATAATAAGTGATTGCTTATGATAAATTGGCGATAGTAAGCTAGCGCCTATAAAAGAGACACAAAATGGCATTAAACATGACATTCAGGCAACTCAAGGTATTTGAGTCGGCCGCAAGACATTTAAGTTATACCCGTGCGGCTGAGGAGTTACACCTCAGCCAGCCAGGTGTTTCTATGCAAATCAAGCAGTTAGAAGAGGCTGCAGGCTTGCCGTTATTCGAGCAGATAGGTAAAAAAATGCACCTGACCGCCGCCGGGCGGGAGATTTATGCTTACAGCAAAAGCATCGGCCATATGTTAGATGAGGCCGAAGTGGTACTGGATGAGCTAAAAGGCGTGCAGTCAGGCCGTTTATCAATATCAGTGGCTACCACCGCCAGTCATTTCGCAACGCGTTTATTAGCTGCATTTTCTCAGCGTTACAAAGATGTCACTATCAGCCTGGATATTACCAATCGGGCGAGTCTGCGTGATCAGTTAGAAGCCAATCGACCGGACCTTGTCATCATGGGGCAGCCGCCTGAGGGTGTTGAGGTGGACGCAGAGGCGTTTATGGAAAATCCATTGGTTATGATTGCATCACCGGGCCATCCATTCGCATCAGAGCAGCAGCTTGAGCTTAAGCATTTTGAAGATGAGAATTTTGTAGTGCGTGAAAAAGGTTCTGGTACACGAAGTGCGATCGAGCGGTTTTTTAGTGAGCATGCGGTGGGTTTTCATACCGGCATCGAAATGACGAGTAATGAAGCCATTAAGCAGGCAGTGGAAGCAGGTTTAGGCCTGGGCATTGTTTCGATCCATACGTTAGAACTTGAGCTGGAGACAAAACGTTTGCAGGTACTGGATGTGAAAGGTTTTCCGATTCAGCGTCACTGGTATGTAATCCAGCGAAAAGGTAAACGTTTATCACCTGTGGCAAAGGTTTTTAAAACATTTGTACTGGAGCAGGCGAAGGAATTTATCTAGGCTTATCAGGGGTCAGAGACAAGCCTGTCTCTGACCCCTGTTTCGTTAACTTGCAGACTGGTCGTTTTTGACGGCGGATAATGTTGGTTTTTTAGTTTTTAAATTTAGGGAGGCCAGTGGTACTGGTCGGGCAATCGCGTAACCTTGGGCGTTATCAACACCTACTTCTCTTAAGCTTTGGATGATGCTTTCAGAAGCGGCATATTCTGCGATGGTTTTTATACCCATAACCTGTCCCACTTCATTAATGGATTTTACCATCGCGTAGTGCATGGGGTCTTTATCGATATCCATTACAAAGGCACCATCAATTTTTAGGTAATCGACAGGTAAGCTGTTCAGATATGAGAACGATGATAAACCGCTGCCAAAATCATCCAGCGCAAACGAGCAGCCCAGTTTTTTCAGTACATTCATAAAGTGTATCGCTGTACTTAGATTACCGATCGCAGCAGTTTCTGTAATTTCAAAACATAACAGTTCAGGATTGATTTTATGTTGTTTGATTTTCGAAACGATGAAGTTAAGAAAATTCCTGTTAGATAGTGACATGCCTGACAGATTAACCGAGATTAAAACTTTTTCTTTACGAGAGGCTAGCCATTGAATTGATTTATCAACTACCCACTCATCGATGAGGGTAATCATATTGTAGCGTTCAGCAGCGGGTAAAAAATTGTTAGGCGTAACGATGTCGCCTTCTTTATCAATCATGCGTAGCAGGATTTCACCGTGCATGATAAATGCTTGTTCGTGACCTTTCAGAGGTGAGATCTCCTGGAAATATAACTGGAAACGATCTTCCTCCAGAGCGTGATTGATCCGAGAGACCCAATGCATCTCTCGTTGTTGTGTTAGCAGGCTGTCATCTTCTTCAGTGAATACCTGAATACGATTGCGGCCGCGTTCTTTTGCAAGATAGCATGCAGAGTCGGCATTGCTTAAGATCTCTTCACAGGAGGTTGTGGATTGTGAGATAGAAGAGATGCCAATGCTCGCGCCGATAGTAAATGTGCTTTCATTCCATGTGAAATTGAATTTTTGAATTACATCAAGCAGATGTCTGGATACTTCCTGTGCTTTTGTTACATCACTATTTTCCAGTAATAAACCAAATTCATCACCGCCGAGGCGGGCCAGTGTGCCTATGTTGTCAATATTATCTTGCAGTAATAAGGTAATCTGTTTGAGTAGTTCGTCACCGGCAGTATGGCCGCAAGTGTCATTTACAAGTTTGAATTGGTCAAGATCGATGTAACACAATGTGTTTGTAGATTTTTCATTTACCTGCATCGAAATAACGTTTTTAAGTCGACGTTCAAATTCGTAACGATTGATAAGACCGGTTAATGCGTCGTGGGTCGCCTGGAAAGTAAGTTGTCTGTTAAGTGAGCGCTGTACCGATTCATCATGGATGATAATTACGATGCCAGCGATTTCGTCATCGTGGTCACGCATAGGTGCTACGATATATTCCACAGGTGTTTCTATGTTGCTGTTGTTCTGGATAAGGACTGCGCTAATCGGTTCGTCTAGTGCTGTTTTAAATTCGATATTTTCGGTAGGGTCATAGATACGTTTATGTGTATCTTCTTTTAGTGCATGCATCACCTGCACCAGGGGTTTGCCTTCAGCTTCAGCTTCTGTCCATCCGGTTAACTGTTCTGCCATCGGGTTGATGGTTTGTACGTAACCGTCTATATCTGTTGTGATTACACCATCAACGATTGATTGCAAAGTCATATGTAAAAAATTGCTTTGTTTCTTTACATGTTGAGAGTGTTTTTCGGCTTTTTCTTTTTCTCTTTTAAATTTATCTTCTGTTTTCTGATGTTTTGCAACTTCATCTTTGAGGTCGTCAATTAACGACTGAATTTTGCCGACCATCAGATTAAAAGCATGTATCGGCGTACTTATCTCACTGTAGCCATTTTCGTCAACGGAAGCGAATTCTCCACGAGCGCTACTATTAGCAGCGATACGTAGTTTTTGTAATGGTAATAAACCACGGTGTAGAATTAATAATGCGATGAGCAGCGTGAGTAATGTCAGTGCTGATGCAGCGAGTATTACATTATATCGAGTGTCATTTAGCAGGCCTCTAAACGAGGTTATATCCGAGGCAGCACTGATAAATAGTACGGGCTTGTCATCGGCAGCTTTGATGGTGTGTTTACTTATTAAATAATCCTGTATCGTGTCATTGGTCGGCCAGTTTACGGATTTGTGAAGCGTTTTATTATTTTGGCCATAAATTGCCATAGCTACACCCAGTTCATGTTCTATCTGAGTTAAGACATGCGCTGGATTAGTAATGATGTGTATAAACCCTTTAGGTTTTAGGCTGCCAACAGAAAGAACAGTCGAAAGTAGTGTTTGATTATTGTATGTGCATAACTGAGTACTTGGCTTGGTGCGCTGAATCGTGGGTAAAGATTTAACATGATCGACATTCTGTGCACAGGGCAGGTTAGTGTTGCTGATAACGTCGATGCCACGTTCTGAACGTGCCAAAACCTGAAAGTTGGTATCGTATATAACGATTTTTTCCAGTTTAACCAAGCCTATCGTCACGTAATAGCGATTAAATTCCTGATCTATCCAGTAGACAATATCTTTTAAATTTTTAGTTTTAAGTGCTTCTTTGAATTGGGTCTCACTCTGTAACCTAAATCCTAAATCTTTTTGTCGGGCGGTCAATTTTTTGATTAAATCGACGGACTTGATTGCAATGAGCTGGCTGACAGAATCTTTTTGTTGTTGGTAAGCGAGTTGTCTGTAAGTGTAATCTGTGGCAAAAACCAGGGCGACACCGATAACGCCAATGAGCAAAATAGTAATTGCGAGCGTTTTTTGTAATGTCATGTTATTTAGTTTCATGTTGTGCAACAGGTGTCTTTACACTATTGATTTTTCACGTATTGGTATCCTTTGTCTTTCCACTCGGCAAATCCCCCTTTAAACCAGGATAAATTGTGGTAGCCGCAGGATCGGGCTACTTTTATGGAGACCACACTACGACCGCATCGTAGGCCGTTACAATAGAACATCATGTGCTGATTTTTATCGGTGTTAATCTCACTTAGAGTGTCACAGTTGGTTTCTATATCAGGCAAGCTTATGCTGCTTTCGATGTGACCATATTCACGATCTTTTTTAATGCGGGCATCAACTAAAATAGGGGGCTTATCTGAGGTCAGTATTTCGATAACCTGTTCGGCGTTGACTGTGGCCACACCGGCAATCATTTCAGGGACGACGACTTTTGGTTTGGCTAAGTCAGGTGTTTCTTCAGCAAGTGTGTTCGTTGCTGGAATTAATAACGAGGCCAGGAGGGTGATCTGTTGCAACTTATGTTTTGAACCGTATGTATTAAATTCTTTAAGCGAGTTATTTCGATATTCCATTAAGAACCTCAAATTTTTATTTTCGGCAGACAACAGGTGATCTTTACACTCTAGTCAAGAATCCTTTAAAAGTACGGTATGTAAGCCAATTGTGGCATATATGTGACTGTTTATGGCGAATATAGTCAATAGATGGATTTCATTAGTACGGTGTCGATGAATGGTGTCAAAATCGATGACGCTGATCTAAAAAAACAGAGGGATGGCATCGGTGGTATAAAAAAATGATTATTTCGTATACAATTAGCTGCTTTTTCTTGGAAAACATTGGAAAAGCTTATGTCAGAACAAGACAGTACCGGTAAAGCTTCTACTCATAAAATAGCGGTGGTTATGGGCAGTCAAAGCGATTGGCCGATTATGCAACATGCCGTTGAGCAGCTGGAATCATTTGGTGTAGCCTATGAGGCAAAGGTCGTATCTGCGCATCGCACACCCGAATTATTGTTTGAATTTGCTGGATCTGCACGCAGTAATGGCTTTTCTGTAATAATTGCCGGAGCTGGCGGAGCAGCACATTTGCCGGGTATGCTGGCATCTAAAACCACCCTGCCGGTATTAGGTGTGCCTGTCCCTTCAAAATATCTTAAAGGCATGGATTCTTTATTATCAATCGTACAGATGCCTAAAGGCATTCCAGTGGCAACCTATGCGGTTGGTGAAGCGGGTGCGGCAAATGCGGCATTATCTGCAATATCTATTTTGGCGATTTCAGATGCCCCTTTGGCTAAAAAACTTGCCGACTTTAGAGAAAAACAGCAACAAGCTGTTTTTGCTATGACGCTTCCGCCGGCCATTGATGAATAGAGCAGGATTAATAGAGTCGGACTACCCCGAAATCATCGTGCGAAACATCTTGAAAAGTGTGCGAGACATAAAATAATGAGTTTTAAGCAAATTTTACCGGGTGCAACGCTAGGTGTATTAGGTGGTGGGCAGTTGGGCCGTATGTTTTGTGTGGCCGCCCGTACCATGGGTTATCGGGTAGTAGTTCTGGATCCTGACCCATCGTGCGGTGCCGGGCTTATCGCTGACGTTCATATTCAGGCCGACTACACAGATCAGGCAGCGCTTGTGGATATGGCGAAACAGTGTGATGCTATTACCTTCGAATTTGAAAATATTCCATCCCAAAGCGTCCGTTTTATCGCGGATAAAACCACCGTTTACCCTAGCGCAGAATCGCTCGAAACTGCGCAGAACAGAGACCTGGAAAAACAGTTTGCGCTGAAGGCCGGGCTGCAGCCAGTACCATACTTCGCTATCGTGCAAGAGAGCGATCTGGAGCAGGCTGCTGTTGAAGTTGGTTTTCCTGCTATCTTGAAAAGCAATACTCTGGGTTATGACGGTAAAGGGCAATTTGTTGTAAATAACGCTGCTGAACTTAATGATGCTTATAACGAAGCAGGCAAGATTGATTGCGTACTGGAGAAAAAAATTGATATTCGTTGTGAAGTTTCTGCTATCGTGGCAAGAAATGCTAATGCTGAACTGGCGAGTTTTCCAGTGTCGGAAAATCAGCACAGGAACGGTGTTTTGCATATGAGTATCGTGCCTGCGCGTGTATCTGATGAAGTAGCCGAGCTTGCGGTTAAAAATGCTTCGATCCTTGCCGATGCAATGTCTTACGTTGGAATTTTAGCGGTTGAGTTTTTCGTGAGTACCGATAATGTGCTGTACTTTAACGAGATGGCGCCGCGACCACATAACAGTGGTCATTACACCAAGGACGCGTGTGTAACCTCGCAGTTTGAACAGCAGGTAAGAATGATGTGTGGCCTGTCACCTGGTGATACCCGACTGATGTCACCGGTCGTAATGGTTAATATGCTGGGTGATCTATGGTTGCCGAACTGGCCTGATATTTTTGCACAGAATAATATCAAGTTGCATCTTTATGGAAAAACGGAAGCGCGCAGCGGGCGGAAGATGGG
>DAOWFN010000102.1 GCA_030637945.1 Gammaproteobacteria bacterium | reverse complement strand
GAGGTAATTCCGGTGATGCGACAGGCCTCTGGGCTGCCGCGTTAGAGTCTGTGCCGCTATCAAACAAAACCGATATGCTGGTCCGTCTGGGCTACGATTTCGGTGATGATGATGGTTTTATTCTTGGTACCGGCTTGCAGTATAAATTTGATACGAAATCCGCTTTCCGTATGGAATATGTAGCACGTGATCACATCAATAGTTTGCAGGCTAATATTCTGTTTAAGTTTTAGCTAGAAAGTTATAAGTAGTAAGTTTTTGAAGTGTTTTTTCTAACTTGCTGCTTATAACTTACCGCTTACAACTTACCGCTTACAACTCCCTCAAGATGACGAACCGTATAGAAGACGTTCTGCAATTCTGGTTCGGCGCTTTCCCAACACCTTACTCGGCAGATGTTAGCAAAGCAGACATGTGGTTTAAAAATGGTGCGGGGTATGACAGCGAAATCTTTATCAAATTTGGTGTCGATTATGAAAAAGCCATCCATGGTGAATTAAACCACTGGATTGACTCGTACCGTGGCCGCCTCGCTTTAATCATTTTATTTGATCAGTTTTCTCGTCACATACATCGCGGTACTGCACGAGCGTTTTCGCAGGATGTTAAAGCGCAAGATTTATGTATCGATGGAATAGGTGCGGGTGATGATGCAAAAATGCATGCAGTAGAACGTAGCTTTTTTTATTTGCCGCTTGAGCATGCCGAGAATATCGAAAAACAGGATCTGTGCGTAAAAGCGTATGCGCAGTTGGTGCAAGATGTGCCTGCGCAATATCAAAAGCCTTTCGAAGTGAACCTGGAATTTGCTAAACGCCATCATTTTGTTATCGAAAAATTCGGTCGTTTCCCCGAGCTTAATGACATACTTGATAGAGACAGCACCACAGAAGAACTAGCGTTTATTGCCAGTGATGAATATGCATTTTTATAAAGCGGCTGATATAGAACCTCTGGCTGTGAACTAAGTGTGTTGTTGATTATGTGCCGGTAACATATTTATCTCTTAATTCCCGTCTTAAGATTTTACCGACATTGGTTTTTGGCAGCTCATCTGTGAACACGACTGATTTAGGTACTTTATAACTGGTTAACTCTTCTCGGCAGAAATCTCTCAACGCATCTTCGGTGAGTGATTCATCCTTTTTAACGACTACAGCCATGACAGCTTCACCACTATGTTCATCTGGTCTGCCGATAACGCCTACTTCTACAACGCCGGGATGGCCGGCAATGACTTCTTCAATCTCATTCGGGAATACATTGAACCCCGAGACCAGGATCATATCTTTTTTACGGTCTACGATCTGTACAAAACCATCGTTATCGATAAAACCGATATCACCGGTGTGTAACCAGCCATCATTGCTTAATACATTTGAGGTTTCTCTCGCGCGTTGCCAGTAACCTTTCATGACCTGTGGCCCACGGATACATATCTCGCCGTGCTCACCTAGTGCGACCTCATTCCAGTCATCGTCTTGAATAGTTACTTCTGTTGAAGAGATAGGTAAACCGATCTTGCCGTTAAATTCCTTTAAGTTTATCGGATTCATGCAGGCAGCTGGTGAAGTTTCAGTCAGACCGTAAGCTTCAATTAATGTGGTACCTGTGACTTCTTTCCAGCGTTCGGCTACGCTGCGCTGTACGGCCATTCCTCCACCGAGGGCAAAAGCAAATCTAGACCAGTCAATCGTTTTAAAATCCGGATGGTTTAACAAGCCGTTAAATAACGTATTAACGCCGGTTATTACGTTAAAGTCGACGGCTTTGAGTTCTTTGACAAAGCCATTGATGTCACGCGGATTTGTTATCAGGTAATTACACCAGCCAAAACGCATAAAGGTTAAGCAGTTCGCTGTTAATGAGAAAATATGATAGAGCGGCAAGGCGGTAACGATGATGCCTTTTTGTTTGCCAAGATCTCCCTCGATCCAGGCCGATGCCTGCAGCATATTAGCAACCATGTTTTTATTTGTTAACATTGCGCCCTTGGATACACCGGTAGTGCCACCGGTATACTGTAAAAAAGCGATGTCTTCATGATTGCTGGGTACGGTTTGAAAACGATGCTGTGAGCCTAGTCTTAAAGCCTGTTTAAAAGTGACAGTATCTTTAAGTTTAAAAGCAGGTACCATTTTTTTAACATACTTAACAACGGTATTGATGATGAAGCCTTTAACGGGTGGCAGCATGTCGCCCATCTTAGTGGTGATGACATGTTCAATCGGTGTTTCATCGATAACATCTTGCAAGACGTGTGCAAAGTTTTCAACAATAATGATGGCTTTAGCATCAGAATCATTCAACTGATGTTTTAATTCACGTTTGGTGTATAGCGGGTTAGTGTTTACGACCACGAGACCAGCGCGAAGTATGCCGAATATAGCAATAGGGTTTTGTAAGAGGTTCGGCATCATCACTGCGACACGGTCGCCTTTTTCCAGGCCGATTTCATTTTTAAGATAGGCGCCTAATTCAGCAGTATAAACGTCCAGTTCATGGAAAGAGATGGTTTTGCCGAAATTGGTGTAGGCAGGCAAGTCTGCAAATTTGGAAATGCTGGAGTCAAAAACATCTGCGACAGATGCGTATTCATTGATATCAATTTCTTCAGGGACGCCAGCAGGATAACTTTTTAACCAGGGCTTTTGCATTTCATCTCTCCATGTAGATCGTCAATGTAACTATAGAATAAGAATAACGCGGTGGGTTCTATTTTTCATCATTTTTTTATTTAATTTATCAATAAATGTTTAGTGTGAATCCGATCACAACCGCCATAATGATAATTCCGGTATATAAGTTATCATTAATAGCCAGGCCAGCATTATAAGCAGGAATGGAAGGGTTGACTGGAATAATGTATGTATCGGTTGTCTGAATCGATTACTGGCGATGAAAAGGTTGATGCCGATAGGTGGTGTCGAATAGCCAATCTCAAGGTTTGCAATAAAAATAATGCCCAGATGGATCGGGTGGATGTCGTATCGCAGAGCCAGTGGCAGTAATAATGGAACAACGACTAACAGCGCTGAAAATATATCCATGATCGCGCCAACTAAAAGTAAAAACACATTTAATAGAATTAAAAATTCAATCTTTGTATCTATAAATTGCTCGATGAAAGTCAGCAGATGCGTTGGCAGTTGTGCATCTATTAGCAGGTTAGTTAAGCCGAGTGCAATCAGAAGGATAATAATTAAACTGCCGAATAATAAACTTGCTTCTGTTAATAAATGCATCCCCTGTTTCTTTAAGGAGATGGTTTTGTAGATGACGGTGTCTATAAATAATGCATAAGCTGCTGTAGCAGCAGCGATTTCAGTCAATGAAAGAAAGCCGCCAAAAAAACCAAACAGGATGCCTATGGGCAGAAACAGGTCAAGCAGGCAGCGTTTGCATGCAAGGTGGGACTCTCTGAAAACAAAATCGTGATGCCGTACATCGTTTACGTGGCCGATATAAGCGCTATATGAACTCAAGAGTACGATGAGTAAAAGGCCCGGAAAAATACCGGCGATGAACAGGTCTTCGATACTGACATTTGCCACGACGCCGTAAATAATCATGGCGAGGCTGGGCGGAAATAATAAACCCAGAGAACCTGAAGTGGTCAACAGGCCTAAGTTAAATTTTTGCGGATAGCCTTCATTTTTTAAAATCGGATACAGTAAGCCGCCAAGCGCGAGTATCGTTACGCCGGATGCGCCCGAAAACATAGTAAAGAATGCGCAGCTGATCAATGTGACAACGGCGATGCCACCGGGCAGAAAGCCAAAATTTGCACGATAAAATGCCACCAGTCTTTTTGGTGCGCCACCATGTGACATGATCACGCCAGCGAGTATGAATAATGGCAGCGCCAGCATGTTAGGCGATGTGGTCAAGCGATTCATTTCGATGATAAGAATGTCGGGGCTTATCTCGGTTGCAAAGCTGACAAGCAGGGCGCCTGATGCCAGTGCGGTAAAAAGAGGGGCGCCTATCAGTGCGATGACGACGAGAAGTAAGACGATGAAAGTCATATTATTTTATGCGATGATCTTTCTGCCGTTATTTCATTTAATACGAAATGGCAGCTCATCAGAGCAAAGCTTATGGGGTATATAAGAGTAAAAGGTAAAGTCCATCGTTCGTTGGCTGGTGCGTACTGCCATTCGTCAAGCACAAAAATGCCAGAGTAATAACAGAGCGCCAGACAGATGGTGCTGGAAAACAAATTAAGCGGGAGTTGAAGTTTGTTTTTTATTGATCGGCTCAACAACAAACTTAAAGCATCAGTTTTAATATGCGCGTGTTTTGATGTGGCGAGTACTGCCCCCATTAATCCCGAGATAACTAATAGATGACGACTCATGATGTCAATTTCAGGATAACCGAAATCGAAAATATTGCGTAATAACATTTGAAAAACAGATAAAATGAGCAGTAATAGCAGGCTGCCAGCAGCGACCCATGTCTCAAATATTTGTAACAAATTATTGGTTTTTTTAAACACGGGTTAATCTATAATTTTAATGATTAGTTTGTTTCAGGGTTGTTGATTTTTGATCGGTAAGTATCGAGATGTGAACGGGTTTTATTAAAAAAATCTTCGGGAATGTAGTCTGTTTTAATCAGGTGTGTGGCAGCGTTATCACGAATATCGATAAACTCATCGAGTGCTGTATCATCCCAGTCCCATAAAAATTCTATACCGTTATCAATCAACAACTGCTTGCTTTTTATGTTTTCGCTGCGTGTTTGTTGACGGATGATGTTGCTGGCTATAATCCCTGAAGATTTAAGTAACTGCTGTAAATCTTCAGGTAGTTTGTTGAAGAATCTGTTGCTTATGACAACCGCACCAATTGCGTTAGTCACGGAAAGATGCGTGGCGTATCTGACTTTTGAGTACCACTGTAATGCGATAGCGCCAAAGGTGGACATGTACACCGTGTCGATACTGCCGTGTTTGGCTGATAGTTGCGGATAGACATCGATGATGGATAAGGGGACGGGTTTAATATCAGCGGCCTCAAATAATGCTTCACCCAGTGGGTCGCCTTGCCATAACCAGATGCGGCTTTTTCTTATGTCATCTATCGATTGTATTTTGTGTTTCGAAAAGAAGTGTATAAATCCGACTTCAGGCCAGCCTATTAACTCGAAGCCATTTTCTCGAAAACCGGATTCGAGATCTGGCATTAATTGATCTCTGACGTAATCGATCTCATCGGTGTTTTTAAATAAGAATGGCAGTTCAAGGATGCGTGCGGGAGAATAGATTCTTCCGATGCCATAACCGCTAAAAAGGCCGCCATGTAGCTGGCCTTTACGAATTTTACGCAGCACATCCGGTTCATCACCCATGACGCCGCCAGAATACATTCTAAATTTTATACGTCCCTGGCTTTTTGTTTCAACTTCCTTTATCCAGTCATCAAACGTTTTGGTCCAGCTGGTGCCAGTTGGCATCAAGGTGGCAAATTTCAGGGTATATACTTTTTGTGAAATTGCAGCCTGAGAGCATAAAAGTAATGCGCTGGTGAAAAATAGATAAAATAACTTTGTCTTCATTAGCCTGTCTGTTATCTGAGAGGGGCCATGCTTTAAAACCATTTGGCTTCGTAGCGAAGCAGTCGCCTGGCTTTGCGTTTTACAATCTGGTTTAGTAGCGTAGCTTCCGGGTATAAGTCTTCGGGAGCATCAATGATTTTTGTCAGGCGTTGGTGGAAGTCATTTTGGTCATGCATCTGTCGGGCTAAATATTGTGCCTGTATTAGATCGGCAACAAGCAGTTTGTTGTCAGTGATTTCTCTGGCTCTGTCAAAATGTTGTTTAGACTTTTTGAAATCACCACCGAACGTTGGTGCGCGTGAACCATATAAAACCCCGAAGTAAATGTGAGCGCCACCGAAATAAAACGTATCATCCAGCTCGAGAACGCGTTGCATCATAGCGGTTGGCTTGGGTAGCTGGATCAAGCTTGCTGCGCTGTCTCTGTTGAGGTCAATCCATTTCGCCCAGTTGCTTGCTGTCCAGAACAGAGCGGCGACATCATCCTCGCCAAGTTTCTGTAATTGCTGCTCCAGATCCAGTGGGTTTAGTTTTTTTGCATTTTTTAAACCACTTAGCTCCAGGGCGGTCAAGCCATGTTTGAGACCACGTAGATAAAAATCTTCTGAGCGTTTGGTGTTGCGGTCTTCAGTGAAGCCATATGACAAGCCGTAGTACGCCTGTGCGGCATAAACGTGTAGCTGGATATTCTCAGGGTCAAGTTTGAGCATGCCATTAAGTAAACTTAGATTGGCAGGCATCGAGTCTTCAGCCAGTTGTAGATCGGGTTCCGCGTTCATTGCTTCTATGCCGCCTTCGATCATCGGCATGGAAGCGCGAACCATCATTTTGTCGATGGAACAGGCGGATAAAGAAACGAGCACTATGCTTAAAACAATGAGTTTAAACGTGGTGTGATGATGCATAGAGCTAACCAGTGTGTGAAGTTGTTATGTTTTAAATCATGTATAGATACTACTCGTTAATGCCATTTAATGAAAGAACCAGTAACCCGCTAAAATGGCCGCAGTTATACCCGCAAAATCGGCGAGTAATGCACATGTCAGTGCGTGACGTACACGTTTGATGCCAACGCTGCCAAAATAAACTGCAAGAACATAGAAGGTGGTTTCTGTGCTGCCTTGCAGGATAGCTGAGACAGTTGCTGCAAATGAATCTACGCCAAAAGTGTTCATCGTCTCGAGCATCATGGCGCGCGCGCCGCTGCCGCTTAAGGGTTTCATGAAAGCGGTGGGCAGCGCCTGAACAAAATCGGTATTAAAACCAAATAAGGTAAAAATAGTTTCGAACGCAGAAAGTAGCGTGTCTAGTACACCGCTGCTGCGTAACAAACCAATAGCAACCAACATGGCAAGTAAGTAAGGGATCAGTTTGATGGCAATTTCAAAACCTTCCTTAGCGCCTTCGATAAATGCGTCGTAAACATCGACCTTTTTAAACCAGCCTGCGCTCAGAAATAACATGATGATGCTGAATAAAATAAAATTTCCCAGCAGGCTGGATGTTGCTGCCATCCTGTCTGCCGGCAGGGAAACCAGGAAGCTGGCCAGTGCGGCAAGAATTATTGCGAGCGCTGAGAAATACAGTACGATCGTTTTGTCTAATAGATTGATTTTTTGCACATAAGCAACAGCCAATAATCCGGTGAGTGTCGAAGCACCGGTGGCCATCAATATAGGTATAAAGACAGCGGTCGGGTCCGCCGCGCCCTGTTGCGCGCGATACATGAATATAGTGATGGGTAATAATGTAAGTGATGAGGTGTTTAGTACGAGAAATAATATCTGTGCATTGCTCGCGGTGTTTTTTTCAGGGTTTAAGCTTTGCAGGTCCTGCATGGCTTTTAAGCCCATGGGTGTAGCGGCGTTGTCCAGTCCTAAAATGTTGGCAGCGATATTCATCGTGATGCTGCCATGCGATGGGTGGCCTTTAGGTACATCGGGCATGAGTTTTAAGAACAGTGGCTCGAGTGCGCGAGATAAAAATTTTATCATGCCGGCACGTTCAGCTATTTTGAAAAAACCCAGCCAGAGTGCTAACACGCCAATTAAACCAATAGCAATCTCAACGCTGAGTCCAGCCATATCGAAAGTTGACTGAACCAGCGCTGAAAAAATTTCTGGCTGTCCATTGATTAACCACTGGTAGCAGGCACTGATAAATGAGACGGCAAAAAAAGCAAACCAGAGATGAGCTAACATAATTTATGCTTGAAGATATTTTTTCCTAATGAGGATAGATGTTAGTTGTAGCCTGAGTATATACAGGTAGCTGAAATTTTTACACTGGAAATTAAAGCTCTAATGTTGTTCACTTGCTCAATGTGTTCACAACGGCTGTCCAGGTTTTGGCAATATTGTCGTGGTTGTAACCGCCGCCGCCCATGGCAAGGAGCTTGCCGCCACAGTATTTCTCTGCGATTTCAGTCAACCGTTGAGCGGCGTAGGCATGTGCCTTTTCGGAATATGCAAGGTGTGTAATGGGGTCGCCCTCTATACTGTCTGCACCGCACTGAAACAGTATGAATTCAGGTTGGTGTTTTTCTATAAATTTTTCTACGTGCGACCACATTTTGAAGAACAGCTTGTCATCTGCCTGTGGCGGCATCGGAATATTGAGTTTTATTCCGGCAGCCTCAGCTTTCCCTGTTTCACTGATAGCGCCGGTGCCGGGATATAAAAATTGTCCGTCTTCGTGCATATCGGCGAAGATCAAACGCGGGTCATCTTCGAAGCTGTAAAACACGCCGTCACCATGATGCGCGTCGATATCGACATAAGCGACGCGTTGTAAATTGTATTTTCTGAACAGTGTTTCGATGGCGATGCCGCAATCATTGACCACGCAGAAGCCGGCAGCGATATGCCGCTGTGCATGATGCAGACCGGCGATCGGGATAAAAGCTTTTTTATAATGTTCATTTATCAGCTGATCGATGGCATCGACAACGCTGCCGGCCACATAACTGGCAGCTTCATACATGCCGATAAAAGCGGGCGTATCGCCACTGTCGAGATAGCCCACGCCAAATTTGGACTGCTCGATAACTTTTTGTATGTAATCGTGCGTATGGAACAGTTCTAAGGTTTGCTGATCAGTTTTGACCGGTGGCAGGATATCTACGATTTTATCTAATGACTGTTGGTAAAATGCGTCTTTAAAAACATGGTGCCTCTGTGGGCCAAAGGGGTGATTGTCGCCAAAGCCATAAGCGGCAAGTTCGTCACCTAAATAAACACAACATGTGCTGGTTTTCATGTCTGAATATTGAATTAATATATCAACTTAATTGTCGGTATAACTTACATATCTATAATGACAGTTTAATAAATTAAAAAACTTACCTTTTAAACGCCTGTGTGCCATAAATATTTAAATAATGGCAAGGTATTTGCATCGTGAATACCTTGAGAAAATTTATTGTCTATCTATGAGAATAATATACTGTATATGATACGCCGAACAATACTGATCGCTATAGCTGTAAACCTTCTGACGATGGTTTCGTCGCTCTGTGCAGCGCCATCAGATAAAGCTGGGCGTATTATTCCTTCACATTATATTGTCGTTTTTAAAGATAACATCGATACAGATGTTACCGCGAATAAATTTTTAAAGCGGTTTAATGGACTTAAAGTTAATCTTCGCTATCGACATGCGTTACGGGGTATGGCCGTAAAAATGCCAGAGCGGTTATTGGCAAAAATAGCAGCAGATCCTAACGTGGTTTATATAGAACCTGATGTCACCGTATCGTTGAATGCTCAAACCTTGCCAAGGGGTATCAACCGGATCAATGCTGAGCTTGATGCAACAGCAAATATAGATGGTATCGATGACCGGGTGGATGTGGATATCGCTATTCTCGATACTGGTATTGACCTGGACCACCCCGATCTAAATGTATTTAGTTATACCTATTGTAAAACGCAGGGGCCGATTAATGCGAACTGCATCGATAATGATAGTGCTGCTAATGATGTTAACAGTCATGGCACACACGTCGCGGGTATCGCAGCAGCTCTGGATAATACTTCGGGCGTTGTCGGTGTTGCTCCCGGAGCCAGGCTCTGGGCGATAAAAGTACTGGAAGATGATGGTACTGGTGCGGTGTCTCAGATTCTTGCAGGGGTTGACTACGTGACAGCGCATGCAAACGAGATCGAAGTGGCCAATTTGAGCCTGACGGGAGAAGGCACATTCCAGTCACTGGATGATGCTATTGATGGTGCTGTTTCTGCTGGTGTGGTTTTTACATTGGCCGCTGGAAATGATCATATCGATGTGTCTCAGGTTTTTCCGGCAGGGCATCCAAATGCTATCACTGTCTCTGCGTTTGAAGATTATGATGGTATCGCAGGAGGGCTTTCCGGCAATGCCGAGGATGATACTTTTGCTAACTTCAGTAATTATGGGGTGGACGTAGATATTATGGCGCCAGGTGTCTCGATACGGTCCACTATTCCTGATGGAAACTATGGAAACAAGAATGGTACTAGTATGGCATCACCTCATGTGGCCGGGGCGGCTGCTCTTTATATCGTGCAGAACCCCGGTGCTACGCCAGTAGCAGTAAAAGCAGCGTTGATCTCTACTGGAGACCTTACCCCTTGCGCTAATACTGTCGATGGTATCTGTAGTGTCAAAGATTTAGATGGTATTCAGGAGCCCCTGTTATTGCTCACCTGTGACGATACAGATTTAGACGGTGTGTGTGATGATGCGGATAACTGCCCGTTAGATGCTAACCTGCTGCAGATAGACACCGATTTCGATACCGCCGGTGACGCTTGTGATGATGACGATGATAATGACGGCTTGCTAGATACATTTGAAACCGCTATCGGCAGTGATTCATTACTGGTCGATTCGGACGGTGATACGATATCTGATTATGATGAAGTTGCTTTTGATGGTGACCCAAATAACTATGACCCTTCCAATGATCTTAACCCGACTTCGAGTGATACGGATAATGATTCACTGGCCGATAACATTGATCCCGCACCATTAGATTTCAACTTTAATGATGGGGATCTGGCACCATTAGGTTCACCGGATGGTCAGGTTAACGCTGCAGATTATTTGATCGCACAGCGTATCGTATTAGGTGAGATCGTAGCCGATTCGCTGCAACTGTCGCATGGCGATCTGTACCCTGCTGGGTCGCCGGATGGTGTTATTAACGCTTCGGACCTAATCCTGTTTTTACAGCTTGTTCAATAACAATTAATAATTACCACTGCTCAATAATAGCCAATATAGTGTTTGCGTCCTGTCGTACTAAAAAATGAGAAGTGGGTGCTATAAACGTTGATGACTGGCCCTGTAATGCGGGTACATTGTTCATGTTCTGGCTAAAGCCGGGGACATAATAATCACCTTCTGCGCCGTCATTGTCCAATCGTATGATCGATGCATAATGGATATCGGGGTGCGGTTGGCTGTTGAGCCAGTAAAGTAGATTGCCCGGTTGGGGGTGCCTTAAGTCGATCATTAAACCGCGTGAATGTTTGAGTGCATCGTAACCACTGCCACCAACGAAACTTTTCACCATATTAAAGGGCCCGTGGTTGGCGGTGATGTCCAGTGCCTGGTCTGCCCGGCCTGTTCCGATATGTGGAGAAGCAATAGTAATGAGTGCTTTAATGTCTTTTAGTCGATGACGGATGATCGTCATACGAGCAACAACGCCGCCAGCGGAATGACCGACTAAGATAAGTTTTTCGTCTTTGTGGGTTTCTCGAATGATATCAATAATGCTTTTTAGCGTATCAGCTTGAATCATGACGGGTGCGTCTGAAGGCAGCGTGGCAACATATACCAGGTTTCCGGTATTCTCATGTTCTGTCACGTAAAGTTGCGGACCCTGTGGACTACCCCGAAACATACCGGCGCGTTGCCAGTCACGCTGATGCAATGCATCATTAATGCTGGATTTTTCCCATGAGGAGGCATCGCCAAGATAGCCATGAATCAATAACATCACATCAGCATGCGCAGGAATGCTGATAAGAGATAAAGTTAACAGGAAGGCTTGGATGAGTTTCATCATACTGAAATTATGGGTTGTTTTACAAAAATTAACTTAAGGAACCTCTGATCAATTATATATTATCTCTGCGAGACCTGAAGCGTACAGATACAAGGCGTGCTTTGCAGCAAATGGCCTTAGTCCTTTGCAAAAAGTGCAACGCAGTAGATGTGCGTTTCAGGTCTCGCCCTGTGGGGATTACAGACGGGTACGCACTCTGCGTTACAAGCTTTCACCATGCAATAAGCATGTTCTCAAACTTGCGCCTTGATTGCGAACCCGTCTGTAAGCCAGAGATATTATATAATTGATCAGAGGCTCCTTAACTAAAACTATCTTATAATGATTTGCATCATCCTTAGGAAATATTGTGAAAAAAATTGATTTAATTTTAGCGCACCAGGCTCAGCTGAGCCGTTGTCGTTTATGTCCTGAGATGATTCAGCCGGTGATTATAGGGCAGGCTGTAGCCTCCGAGATATTATTGATCGGTCAGGCGCCGGGTGATAAAGAAGGTGCTCTAGGGCGTCCTTTCGCCTGGACGGCGGGGAAAACCTTATTTAAATGGTTTGAATCGATAGGCATTGGCGAGCAGGATTTCAGGCGGCAGGTTTACATGTCGGCAGTATGTCGGTGTTTTCCGGGGAAAAACCCAAAAGGTGGTGACCGTGTGCCGAACAAAAATGAAATAGCAAGCTGCTCACGATGGATAAATAGAGAGATAGAGCTGTTGCAGCCTAAGCTTGTCCTTCCCGTAGGAAAACTGGCTATCGCGCAGTATTTAGAGGTGAATAAATTGGTGGATGTGATCGGTAAACAATTGAAGCAGCGTGTGAATGGCGTTGACGTTGATATTATTTCGTTACCGCATCCATCAGGGGCATCGACCTGGCATCGTATGTCGCCGGGGAAAGAGTTACTGGCGCAGGCGCTGGAATTGCTGTCGCAGCATGAAAGCTGGAAGAAATTAGGCTGAGTAATGCTTAGTTCTTTATAACGTAAAAAAGGCCTTGTTAGAGGCCTTTTTGTTTTAGTCAGGACATAGATTAATGATGTCTATGTGTGCCTCTGTTCGAGTCGCTTCTGCTACCCGGTGTAGCATAAGGTTCCTGAATGAGTAATTGCGAAATAACGTCCGGTGGTAGCGGTTTGCCGAATAGGAAACCCTGTGCCTCAGTGCAATCTATCTCACGTAAATAATCCAGTTGAGTCTGTGTCTCAACACCTTCTGCAATCACATTCAAGTTAAGTCCTTTTGCCATTGCAACGATGGTATTGACGATAGTGTTATCATTTTTATTAGCACGACTTTCTTTAAGGAAAGTGCGATCAATTTTCAGCGTTTGTATCGGTAGTTTATGTAGATAGCTCAACGATGAATAACCAGTGCCAAAGTCATCGATAGCAATGTTTATCTTATGGTTGCTTAATTCTTTAAGTTTGCGAATGACGCTATCCATGTCGTCCATAATTGCATTTTCAGTAATTTCGAGTTCCAGGCAATGACCGGGGATATCGTAATCTTTAATTATGTCGAGTATGTTGTCTACGATATCGTCTTCCATCAGTTGTCGTGCTGAAATATTTATGGCCATCCGAATTTCTGGCAGTCCTGATAGACGCCAGCGACTTAGTTCTGCACACGCGGTTTTTAATACCCAGTGACCAATATCGACAATCAATCCGCTTTCTTCAGCAAAAGGGATAAATTCAGCGGGTGATATGGTGCCATGTTCAGGGTGGTTCCAGCGCAACAATGCTTCTACGCCGACGATCTCACCAGACCGGATATTGATCTGTGGTTGATAGACTAAATTGAATTCATTGTTTTCAAGTGCTTTGTGAATGCCTGTATCTAAAGAAAGTTTTTTAACGTACGGTGCATTCATTTCGTTCGAATAGAACTGGTAACCATTTTTGCCTAGACCTTTCACATGGTACATGGCAACGTCAGCGTGTTTGATTAAGTTTTCCATGTTGGTTCCATCTTGCGGGTATAAAGCAATACCTATACTGGCGCTAACATAGAGTTCATGACCGTCGACGTTAAATGGTTGTTTCAGAGATGCAGAAATTTTTTCTGCAAGTTTGCAGGAGTCTTCGCGCGCATGCTTGAGTTTCGGCAGCATCAGGGTGAACTCATCGCCGCCAAAACGAGCCAATGTATCACCGGCGCGGATGCATTCTTTAAGTCTGATACTAACCTGTTGCAATAGCTCGTCGCCGATCATGTGTCCGAGACTGTCATTAATATTTTTAAACCGATCAAGATCAAGGAACATGACAGCAAGATTTTCTTCTTCACGTTTAGCCTGGTTTATTGCCAGGTTTAAGCGGTCACGTAAAAGTGCTCTATTTGGAAGCTTGGTCAGCAAGTCATGGTAAGCCTGAAAGTTAATAGTCTCTTCAGCGATTTTACGTTCTGTAACATCACGTGCGACACCATAGGTTCCTGTGTAACTATTTTTCGAATGGTCTTTGCCTACGTACATGCCCATGGCACTTAGTTCTATCGGCAGTGTGCGATTCTTGAAGTGGCGTGAATTGCCGTCATCTTTGCACTTCAGGCGCAGCTCAATATTTTTTGCAGCACGGCTGCCTACTCTGCGTTCATTGAAAACATACTTTGCCTGTTCCATGTCGTCATGGTGAACGAGGAAAGAATAATGCTTGCCAACGATCTCTTCTTTACTGAAACCTAACAGGCTTTCTATACGTTCATTGATGAAGGTGAAGTTACCGTCCTGATCCAGGATATAGATAATGTCTGGCGAGGTGTTTACGATGTAACGATGTAATCGTTCAGATTCAGAAAGCTGCTTCTGCATAAACGCGTTTTGTTTTTGCAGGCGTTTTTCTTTTAATGCGTTATTTATCGTAATGATTAATTCGTCTGCCGCATACGGTTTGCGTAAAAAGTCGTATGCGCCCTGTGTGCATGCATTTTTTGCTGCTTCAAACGAGGTTTCGCCACTGACGATGATAACGGAGGTATCGATCTGATTGGCGCGAATATGCTCCATTACAGCGTGTCCGTCAACATAAGGCATATGTAGATCCAGCAGCACCAGATCATAGTTGTTCTGGTCCAGTTGACAGATTGCTTCCTGCCCGCCGATAGCGCTGTTGGTGTTATAACCCCTGATAGCCAGTAAATCTTTTAAACTTTTTAGTACGACAGGGTCATCGTCAACTATGAGGATCTTCTGCTCAATAATGCTCATCTTTTCACTCTGCTTTGTAAAAGTAGCCCAACTTTTACTTTATTGTTTTTTTTAGCACTTTATTTTTGGAGCGTGTGCTTTTTCATTTGTTTTTCGTTACTTAGGAAGCAGGATGTGAAAACTTGTGCCCTTGTCACTGCTTCTACAGCTAATCGATCCGTGTAGTTCATTGACCAGATTTTTAACGATTGTCAGTCCAAGCCCTGCATGATCACCACCTTTGGTCGTTTCTACCGGTGAAAACAAGCGTGGCAGGATTGCAGTATCAATTCCTGGTCCATCGTCGGAGACAGAGAACTCTATGTGCTCTTTGCCGTCAACATTTACATAATCTTGAGTGTAGACCATAAGTTGACCGTTTGCAGGAAGTGCCTCAACTGCATTTTTAATTAGATTAGTGTAGATCTGCTTGAGGGCGTTGGTGTTACTTTGTAGGGGTTTAATTCGATCGTCCAGATCCAGGGAAATCTGGATATGTTTGCTCGCAAATAGCGAATTTTCGAATACGCTGGTGAGATCACTGATCACCGCATTGATATCGACCAGTGAGGTGTCATCTTCAGGCGATTCTGTCGTAGTAAGGCGATTTAAGATCTGGTTAATGCGGTTAATTTCCGACTTGATCGTCTGCACATCTTCCTGTGCGGGTTTGTCGCTTTCAAGTTTGTAGCCGAGAACACTGAGGTAATTGTTCATGATGCTCAGCGGGTTTCTAACCTCGTGCAGTACTTCATGAATTTTCCGTTCCAGTTGGGCTGTCTGCTGGTTGTCGTCAACCGCGGACCTGGCGGCTAAGTTCTTCACGCTGATGGTGTGGGCAACTTCGTTGACAAAACGCATCAATAGAGGAAGTTGTTTGATCAGGTCGTCATATTGTGATTTGTTTATACCTAAGATGAGCGTGCCGATAGCAGCATCGTCTTTCAGCATAGGCAGGCAGATGATGCCTTCGCGCTGTGTTATACCGATTAACTGGCGATCGATGATCGATAACAGTTTTACGTCCTTTTCTAAGGAATGGCTTAGTTTTTTATTCAACAGAGTATCTGTTACCAGGCTGCGCCCCTCTGTTAACGGGATAGACAGGTCCGTTAGCTGTTCAGGCAGATAGTCTGCTGCTGCCGCGTTGACCCGGTTATTTTTTTCATCATATAAAAATAAAAGGCATTTGTTTATGCCGAAGAGAAGGCCTATGTGTTGCGTGATTATATTTAATAATTCATCCTCGCCTTCACTGCGTGACAGGTGTTGATGAATGCCATCGAGTAAAGCGATGTTTCTTACCTGTTCCGCAAGCTGTATCTGTTTGAATTCGTCAGCAGCATTGTGTTTCTGCGCTGTTTCGCCATCCATACCATCTGTGTTCAGTTCGATGTCGATCAGCAGTGCTGCATTTTTGGTGCGTTCCTGCGATTTTTCCAGTATCTCGAGCAATAGTGGTTTGTCCAGGCCGAGCAGCCGATCGGCGGCATCAAATACTTCCAGGTCTTCTTTTTTGAAATAACCGCTGGTTAGTGTATTGGCCAGGTTGATAATTTTTACCAGCGGGTGCGCATCGAGGATGTGGTCAACTCTTTCATGGTGATACAGTACAGCATCACAAACAAAGCTATTGGCACCATGCTGTTTGAGTAACTGTGCACCTACCTGCTGATGGGTGGTATCAAATTCATCGCGTTCCAGGGTGTGAAAATAATCATCTTCGCTTAATTGTGCAAATGTGGAGGTGTATTTGTCGGGGTAGGCGGTCTCGAGGACTAATTGGCCAATGTCGTGCAATAACCCTGTGGTATAGGCTTCATCAGGGTATTTATAATCGCATAGCTTAGCGATCGATTCAGCCACAATTGCGCAATACAGTGAATGCTGCCAATGCTGTTTTAGAAAGTCTGTGCGCTCGAGGCTGGTCCGAGAAAAAAACTGATGGACCGTAGCGGTTACTGCAATACTTTTTATGGTATTGATGCCCAGCTGCTCTAGTGTCTGTTCGATCGATTGTTGAGATGTATCTGTTGAGTTGTTGCGATGACACGCTGAATAGAATTGTGCGTATAAGCCTGGATCCTGTCTTAAAATATTCGCCAGTTTGCTGAAAGACAGGCTTTCATTATTGCAAATATCAAGCAGTTGCAGCAAAACATGCGGCAAACTGGGAAGTTTGTCGACATCGGCCTTCTGTATGATTTGTTTTGCCTTTTGATTCATTTTTACCGGTTAATACTTTGGCTGGCAGCTTACTGCTGGCACGTTTGTGTCATTTTCGCATCATAGAGATCACATTTATGCTCTATGGACGTGTTAGCGAGATTATTTACTCGCCATATGATGCGCTGTTGTATTAAGTTGATTATGCAATAATCATGCTAATAAAATTTTTTACTTAAAATTCAATAACTTGAAATATTTGTTTTTTAGGTCGAATATAAAGGTGTAAAAAAAACAGACATAAAGTCAAGCTAAAGACTTATTTGAATTTTATCGGCTTAAACGTTCAATTAATAGCTGTGGATTCGAGTATTTTACTTTAGTCGTTTTTTGCAAAACATTAAATTTTTCTGATTATTTGAAATTAAAAACAGCCATTTTTTTTATTAAAAATAACATATAAATTCTGCTGTTATTTATAAATACTTGATTTTAAATGTAAATAGCAGTTTAATGATTGTGTATGACGTAGTTTTGATCTGTTGTATTTTGTTTCTTGCAGCATCTGAAGCTAACGAAATGATATGAATTTACTATGAAATTTCAGAAACCTAACAATACGGTTTTGAACGCAGAAGACAAGTTTGGCAGTGGTCGCGATAGTGGCGTTCGTGATGACGATCTGACGGAACTTGGTGAGCGCGCGATCAAGTTGCTCAATGATAAAAATCTTAAAGTTAGTAAAGTGAAGCCTTTTTTCTGGTCGATGGTAGAAACCTATGTCGATCGTTTTCATTTTTATCCGTTCGATATAAAAAGGGCTTTAATCAGTTACCTCGAATTAAAAAATTATCCTGAAAAAACCATGCAGGAGCTGGTCGAGCAGTTGGAGTCTCAGTTTGAGGAAGCGCATGGGCGTCCTTTACGAAAATCCACGAAATCAACGCGTAAACCCAAAGGGCTGGATGCTGAAATAAAAGAACTGCGCGACAGTCTTAAATATGCGGCGATGGTCGCTGAAAGTGAAGAAAAAAAGTAGTGCCTGGTTAAAAACAAAGTCAAAACCTTTAGATATTACCAGCAGTTATCGTCAGGGTAACACCTCTTATATTCGCGTTTGTGGTTATCCGGTTTTTTCTCCTATCGTATAATAATTATAAATATTAACGTGTTACTATTTGTTCAGTATTTTTGAACGTATCGTGTAGCGATAAGTTATTAGAGCGAGAGGAGGTGTTTTGTGGAAAAAGAAAAAATCTTGCAAGAAGCCTTGAAGCTGTTAAATAGTTTTGCCAATGAGCAAATGTGTTCGTCTTCGAGCGAGCCCGTGTTTTCAATAAAAAGTTCGGACTCTGCTGGCAATAGTGTATTGACGATTAACCACGGTGAGATAAATAATGATTATGGGATTTTTGTGCAGCCGTGGGCTCCGCAGAAAGATATCAATGCATTGATCGCACAGATAAAATCGATATCACCAAAGACTATTTTGTTTGCGGATTTTGTGAACCCTGTCATGGCAGAAAAGTTTCGTCGCCGCTCAATCTCATTCGTTGATTGTGTCGGCAATCTATTTATAAAGGACAAGAGCCTTAACTTTTTTGTTAAAGGTAAGAAGCCGTCAAATTTACGTAGCAAGCGTGTTCGCGGCAGAGCGTTTAATACCGCTGGCCTAAAATTGATCTTTGCAATCTTCAACCAGCCGAAACTCCTTCACGCGACATATCGTGATATTTCGAACGAAGTAAACATCGCTTTAGGCAGCGTCGGACCTGTGATGGATGATCTCTATGCCTCAGGTTACATCCTGGATGATGGGCAGCGTCGCCTGGTCAATAAAAACCGGCTGTTTGAGCGTTGGGTAGATGGTTATCTGGAGAAGCTGCGCCCCAAACAGATCTTATCCTGTTATACCGCCGAAGACGAAAACTGGTGGAAAAATGCTGATCCTGCTGAATTTGAAGGTGTCTGGGGCGGCGAGACGGTTATTGCGAAATCGACACCATTCATGATTCCGGAAACCATCAGTCTATATTTTTCATCTGATGAGAAAACCGGGGACTTCTCAAAATATTACGGTTTGAGAAAAGATGATGAAGGCGATATCTGTTTGTATAAAACGTTCTGGTCAGATCAAGCGGGAGGGTTCGATGCGATCAGTCCGATGATCATGTATGCGGATATCGTCGATTCGATTAACCCGGGTAACTGGGATGTGGCTAAAACCTTTTACGGCGAGGCGGTCGCACACCTGTTGAGCGATTAAGGTAGTCGCTGTTCAAACTGCGGCTACCTTAATCTTAAACTGTACGTATTATTCTTTTATCTCTGTCATTTTCTTGATCAGCACAGGCGTGCGTGGTGCATCTGTAGCGAAAGGACCGCCAGGACCGGTTGCAACACGTGAGATAGCGCCAACAATATTTTCACCTTCCACAACTTTACCAAAAACAGCATAACCCCAGCCGCGCATCGATTTTTCAGTGTGGTCCAGGGAAGCGTTGTCCGCAGTATTAATAAAAAACTGATTCGTCGCTGAATGCGGCGCATTGGTGCGCGCCATCGCAATGGTATATTTAAGATTTTTCAGACCGTTAAACGCTTCGTTTGGTATCGGGTCTTTTGTTTCCAGCTTCTTATAATCTGCGTTGAAGCCGCCACCCTGATTCATAAAGCCTTTAATGACGCGATGAAAAATTGTACCGTCGTAAGCGCCGGAATTAACGTAGTCTAAGAAGTTAGCAACCGATTTTGGCGCTTTATCAGGATAAAGCTCAATAACGATGGTGCCTTTGCTGGTTTCCATTTTAACTTTTGGGTTTGCAGCGTGTGCTGCCTGAATCTGTATGGCTAAAGCGAAAGATGCAATGCTGAGCAAAAGTTTTTTAAGTTTCATGGTTGGTTTCTTTGTTTGTTATGAGAGTTGGTGGAATTTAACGTAACTGGCAGGTTTTGTCAGCTTTTTAGTAGTGCTTGATGGCTGGTTAATAGTGGAAGGAAGGCCAAAAGTAAAAACAAACATAAAACCTGTGAGCCGCCCTTCAAATATTTGCATCGGCAGTGAAAATTCGGCCATGAATTCCCATACAGATAAAATCAACATTTTCCGCAAATGAACGCAAATACACGCAAATTTTCAAAAGCAAGAAAAACTTTCCACAGATAAACGCTGATGAACACAGATGTTTAAAAGCTTAAAATGCCTCTATCTGTGTTCATCAGCGTTTATCTGTGGATAGAAGTGGTTTTTTGTAATTTGCGTGTATTTGCGTTCATTTGCGGAAGAATCTAAAACTTTTTCTTTTTCCCCAGCGGGCATAAAGGGTCGATTTTCCCCAGTCGTGCAAAGTATTCGACCGTCCGCTTTATCTATTTTTTTGGTTATTCTTGTTTGGGAAGTAGGGCCAGGGGATGGCGCTCCATTAATGAAGCTAACCAGAAATAGTCGCCTTGCGTGATAGCTGGGTTTTGTTGATACCGATTGAGCGTAGAAACAGTGTGACCAGCTCGTGGCTTAGTTCGTAGAGGCTCAGGTCTACTAATCGATCCTGAGGCTGCAGGCATTTTTGAATCAGGGCTTCACGCACCATGCCCTGAAACATCAGTCCGGCACTTAAAATAATCTTTTCACGATTGGGGACGTCGTAGGGCAAATGTTCATTCAGACCGAATTCGATGTAGTCGGTGAAGCTTTTCCAGCGATTTTGAAAAAAAGCCAGTGTCGCCGGGTTGCCTTCGAGCAGGCTTTGCAGTTCTATTCTTAAAATATCCGGGTTTTCAGCGATGTTGTCGATATATACCTGGGTCATACCTGCCAGGGCATCTTCAAAGCGTGTACCGTGGTTGACGATGGTATCGACGTAACTCTGGCGCTGACAGGAAAATTTTTCCAGCACAGCATTATAAAGCGCCTGTTTGGAGTCGAAATGCCGGTAGAGAATAGCGGGGCTAACGTTGACCGCGCGTGCAATTTCATCGACCGATACGCCATGGAGTCCTTTGCTAGCAAAAAGGCCCTGAGCAGCAGAGAGTATGGATTCTCTGCGTTCAGGGCCTGATAGTCTGTGACTCACCTTTATCGTCCTTGTGGACCGGTCAGGTGTTTGACTTAAGCTGCTTTTTTGATGGCGAAAACAAACTTGCCTTCTTCTTCGCCACTAGAAACCAGTTCGTTACCCGTTTGTTTGCAAAAAGCTTCGAAGTCTTTTACAGAACCTGGGTCAGTAGCAATAATTTTTAGTGTTTGTCCCGATTCCAGCGCTGCAATCGCTTTTTTAGCGCGAAGGATAGGTAGTGGGCAGTTTAAGCCGCTTGCATCTAATTCTGAATCAAAGTCCATAATAAACTCCTCATTGTTATTTGTGGTTAGAAAAGTACAGCATTTATTTATATAAGTAAACGTTCACTAACTTATGCAAAGAGGATGCTGATGTCAAGCACTATTTATAAGAAAACTCTGTATATTTTACAGATTTTAGCGTTTTTTTGACCAGATAAAAGCCAGTGCAGAACCGCTCAGGTTGTGCCAGATACTGAATATGGCGCCAGGTAGCGCTGCTGCTGCAGAAAAGTGCTTAATCGCCAGTGCGACGGCTAACCCGGAGTTTTGCATGCCGACTTCAATAGCTAATGTCCGGCATTCTCTGGTTTCATAGCCTAGTAGTTTTGCGCAACTGTAGCCTGCGAAGAGTCCAATGACGTTGTGTAAGGCCACCGCTAGCAAAATACTGACACCTAACAGGCTGAATTGGTCAACATTGAGCGCAGTGATGATGGCGATGATGAGTACGATGGCGCAAATAGCAATCATCGGCAGATAAGCTTCGACGATGCGGATCCGGTAAGCATAAAAATGTTTAAGGGTTAATCCCAGACCGACAGGAAAAATGACGACATATAAGATACTGACCAGCATTTTGCCTGCCGGTACATCGATGGCGGTATCTGCGATTAATAAAGTAATTGCAGGTGTCAGCACGACAGCCAGAATAGTCGAGAGACTGGTCAGGCTAATGGATAATGCGACGTTGCCACGTGCGAGATAAGTGATGACATTGGATGCAGTTCCGCCGGGGCAGGTGCCTACCAGAATTAAACCGATCGTAAGTGTCGGCTCAAGCTGGAATAAGTTAGCCAGCAGTAAAGCTGTGGCAGGCATGATGGTATATTGCAATAGCAGTCCGCTGAGGATGAGTTTAGGCATGGATAAAGCGCGCTTGAAATCATCGAGACTTAGCGTTAGCCCCATGCTGAACATGATGATGGTCAGTAGCGGAATAATGCCAGACTTTAATTCAACAAATGGTGCGGGGAAAAAGTAAGCGATCGTTGATAATGCGATAGCCCACAGTGGAAAGAGCCGGGTAAACAGTTCCATTTGTTATTGCAGGTTAAACATCAAGGTGAATTTCATCATCTTGAATCGAGAGTGGCAGGGCTTGCAATGCATCACCTGCGCAAGGTCCAGAGATACATTCACCTGAGTCGATCATGAATAGAGCATCATGTGTTGCACACTGGATGAGTGCATTATCCATATCGAGAAATTTATCTTCCTGCCATTCCAGTGTCGCACCCGTGTGTGGGCATTTATTGTAGTAGGCAAAAAACGCACAATCTTTATGGACGACAAAAATCTCCTGCATTTTTCGTTTTATTTTTACCTCGAAACTTTTACTGCCAGGGTCTTCGATATGAGTGGTTTTGCAGAGAATGTGAGTCACAACGTGTGATAGAGTAGCTTAAAGATACAAGTATATATCAATCATATAGATGAGTGCCGTACAGATGAATTCTATTGGTGTCAGTGAAATATTGTTAATCGTTTTATTGGTTTTGATGATAGTAGATATAGCTATCAGTTTGTTAAATAAAACAGGGGAGGAGATTAAGTCCAAAATAAATGATCTTACTGTAACTATGTCTGGTTTTGGTGATACTCTGGAAAGAAGTGAGAAGTCAATTAAAGATGATTTTCAACGGAATCGTGTGGAGTTTAATGAAACGTCAAAATTAAACAGGGCTGAATTAAGTAGTTCTTTAAATAGGTTTAGTGAGAAATTTACTAAAAATGTAAAAGAGCTTAATGATCTATTAAAAGATAAATTCACAGTGATGAATAAGCAGCAAAGTGAGTTTAATAAAAGTACAAATGATGAGAATAGGGTTAACCGGGAAGAGTTAAGTAAATCACTTGACTCATTTGAGAGAAAATTTATTGAGACAACTAAAGAGCTAAATGAGCTGCTCAGGCAAAAATTTAATGACTTCTCTGAGCAGCAAACCGCAATAAACAAGCAAACGACTGAAAATGTAAAAGAAGTGAAAGCATCTGTAGAAAGTCAGTTGAAAACAATTCGTGAAGATAATACCAGGCAGTTGGATGAGATGCGTAAGACTGTCGATGAGAAATTGCATAAGACCCTGAGCGAAAGATTGAATCAGTCTTTTGAAACGGTTGGTAAGCAACTGCAATCAGTGCAGCAGGGACTTGGCGAAATGAAAACACTAGCGACTGATGTTGGTGGGCTTAAAAAAGTTTTAAGCAATGTGAAGTTGCGAGGCGGTATTGGTGAGGTTCAACTGGAAATGCTGCTCGAGCAGATATTAGCGCCCGACCAATATGAGGCGAATGTAAAAACCAAGAAGAGCAGTTCTGATCTGGTTGAATTTGCCATAAAGTTTCCAGGCAGCGATGATTCGACCATATGGCTTCCAATTGATGCAAAATTCCCCAAGGATATCTATGAGCAGTTACTCGAAGCGTATGAGATTGGGGAGCAGGAAAATATTAAAGTAGCGCGTAAGAAGATGGAAGTGACCATTAAAAAGATGGCTAAAGATATCAGTGATAAATATCTGGATCCGCCAAATACAACGGATTTTGGAATTATGTTTTTGCCGTTTGAAAGTATATACGCTGAAGTAACTAGAAATGCTGAGCTTCTGGAGTCGTTGCGACATGACTACAATATAACAGTTGCAGGTCCAACAAACCTTGCTGTGATTTTAAATGGTTTTTATATGGGGTTTAAAACGCTGGCGATAGAAAAGCGAAGCAGTGAAGTGTGGCAAGTTTTGGGCTCGGTGAAAAAGGAATTTGATAATTTTGGCGGTATGATGGGTAAAGCGCAAAAAAATATTCAGACAGGTCTGAATCAGCTTGATGATGTAATGGGTGTAAGAACTAGAGCTATTCAGAGAAAATTAAAAAATGTTGAAACATTAACAGACGTGGGCGAAGATAAATTACTTTCAGAATCTGATGATACTGTCGTCAAGCTTGAAACGTCTGAGAGTGAATAGTTTGTCACGTCATCGTTTGATGAAATAAAAAATAAAGTTAAAAATTAATTATGTAGGTGTTAGTTTGACCAACTCATTTTCACCGGTATCACGTGCAGTAATCGTTAGTGCTGCTGTTATCGTAATTATTGCAGGCATGAAGCAGTCTGCACCATTCATCGTGCCTTTTTTGCTATCAGTTTTTATTGCCGTTATCAGCTTTCCTTTGATGAGTAAGTTACAGCAGACAGGGTTGCCTAAAGGTTTGGCGCTGAGCCTGGTCATGCTCCTGGTGGTGGCTATCGGTGTTGCGCTAACGATATTAATCGGTAGTTCGGTGACTGATTTTGGTCAGATGATGCCGGAGTATCAGCAAAAGATATCGGCCGAATGGGCTTATATTTTTCAGTGGTTAAGTGATCGTGGCTTCTCTGTTGCGGACACTATAAAAGAAACGATAGATCCGGCAGCAGCGGTGGGTTTAGTGTCCTCCATTTTAAAAGGCTTTGGTAATGTGCTTACTAATTCCTTTTTAATCCTCATAACGGTGGTATTCATATTGATGGAGGCTGCGGATATCACGCAGAAACTCTTGGTTTTGTATGGTGACGATTCCAGTCAGCAAAGCCCTGATGAAAAAACATTCGCACAGGTGTTTGTAGAAAAGCTAAGAGATTATATGAGCATGAAAACCATTATCAGTATGATCACTGGTATCGTCATCAGCATAGCGCTATGGTTGATCGGTGTCGATTATCCGGTGCTGTGGGGTGTACTCGCTTTCATGCTTAATTTTGTTCCGAACATCGGCTCTATTATTGCAGCTGTGCCTGCGGTGTTACTAACGATCGTGCAGCTTGGTCCAATGCCTGCATTACTGGTCGCTGCTGTTTATGTTGCGGTGAACGTGATTATCGGCAGCGTTGTAGAGCCAAAATATATGGGTAAAGAACTTGGCCTGTCGACTTTGGTGGTGTTCGTATCATTGGTATTCTGGGGTTGGGTATTGGGCCCGGTAGGTATGTTGTTGTCTGTGCCCTTGACCATTACTGTCAAGCTGGCCCTGGACAGCAAGTCTGAGACGCAATGGCTGGGTCATTTACTCGGCCCTATAGAGTCGTAGTGTCTTCTTTATGGATCAGAAAATTACCGGGTTTCATCAGGATGAATTGCAACATTGGGTAGCGGATCTTGCCTGTGGGCATACGCAGCACGTACGGCATGAACCACCGTGGCAAAGTCGGCCTTGGGTCATCTTAGAGCAGGGACGACAGGAGAGAATTGGTTTTAAACTGGATTGTGTCGAGTGTGATAAAGAAAAAAGTTCAGGCTTAGGAACGGCTTAAAATTCATCTATTTCTACAAAGGCGACAGCGATACCGTTATCAGTATGACGGACGATGATGGCGTCTTTTTCTGTTTCTTCAAAATTTTCCAAAGGATTTTTGAAGCGCAGGTTGACCATTTCACCCATGGGGTAGTCTTCGATGTTGCTCAATCGCATAGACAGGCCGCCCTGGCTCAGGTCGCGTGTGATGACAGTACGTGGACTGTCCTCGAGAAAACTAAGTTCTACTTGTATCTGTATTTCCTGGCGCGGAAACTGACGTTTGTTATCTGACATAATATGTCCGCTAAAGCTGAATTTGATAACACAATAATAGACTTAACATTGAAAAATACCAGATTATCCGGAATATGTTTGTTCAGAAAAACTATTTATAGAGAAAAAAGACTAGACTGTAATTTTACTATTGCATGGTTGTATGAAGCTGCACTTTAACGTTATAGGTGTTTGCAATAATACTGTATCGAATTGTATATTAACCAGAGTTGCCTCAAGTAGTTATCTAATGAAACACATAAAATTTATCGCTGTACCGTTCATCCTTTATTTTATTTATCTGTCACCCGTTTATGCATCAGATCTGTCGCGTGAAAAACGTATGGCAGATGAGATCGTTGATACAATTATGGATGGTGATGCTGTTTTTCTTAAAGCAGATAGTCATGAGTTTTTAGGTATTTATACCGAGGCTGAGGAAGCTAAAGGTGCTGTTATCATATTGCATGGTCGAGGTTTTCATCCTGATTGGCAAGATACAGTTAATCCATTAAGGGTTGGGCTGACCGAGTTTGGCTGGAATACTTTGTCGGTGCAGATGCCGGTGTTAGAAAAACAGGCGAAGTATTATGATTACGTGCCATTATTTCCAGAAGCAATTCCCAGAATTGATGCAGCAATAAAATATGTACGCGAACAGGGAAACAGAAAGGTGGTGTTGGTGGCGCATAGTTGTGGTGTTCATATGGCGATGACATGGGTAGATGCATGGGGTGATGATAAAGCCCCACAGGAAATAGATGCTTATATTGGACTGGGGATGGGTGCTACGGATTACCAGCAGTTCATGGCAAAGCCGTTTCCATTTGATAAATTGACAGTTCCTGCCCTGGATGTGTATGGCGAAAATGATTACCCTGTAATAATAAGAGAAGCGCCTGAGCGTCTGCTAAGGCTAAAAGCTTCTGGTAATAAAAAAACGAGCCAGGTGATGATTGAGGGAGCAGATCATTACTATAAAGATAAAGGTGAGGTATTAACCCGGGTCATCGGCCAATGGTTGCAAACGTTGTAAGCAGTTAAATTATGGAAAAAGTTAAAATAGCCGGTCAGTTTGAGTTACTGCGGCAGAAGCGTTTTTTACCTTTTTTTATCACGCAATTTTTTGGTGCTTTTAATGATAACGTTTTTAAGAATGCATTAATAATCCTTATCGCATTTCAAGGCGCGCAGTTTGTCGATACAGATGCGGATCTATTGATCAATGTCGCGGCTGCAATGTTTATCCTTCCTTTTTTTCTATTTTCTGCCACTGCAGGCCAGTGGATAGATAAATATGAGAAATCCAGATCCATCAGGATCATAAAACTTATCGAGATAGTCATCATGTCGCTTGCGGCATTGGCATTTATACAGGGTTATATTTTTTTATTAATTACCCTGCTCTTTTTGATGGGTGCGCAATCGACGTTTTTTGGTCCGGCCAAATACAGTTATATACCGCAACACCTGAAAACAAATGAACTGATCGAAGGCAATGCATGGGTGCAGATGGGGACTTTTGTCGCTATCTTGATGGGTACGATACTTGGCGGTGTGATGGTCGCGCAGGAGCATGGCAGGCAGTATGTTGCTTATGCGATCGTATTGTTAGCGATCGCAGGATATCTATCGAGTAGATTTATACCTGTAACACCTTCACTCAATAAAGACTTAAAAATAAACTGGAATGTTATTAGTGAGACCTACCGTAATATTAAATTTCTAAAAAGTAATCGTATCGTTTTTTTATCTGTCCTCGGTGTTTCATGGTTCTGGTTTTTAGGTGCCACTTATTTGGTTCAATTGCCTAATTATACAAAATCGATACTGGGGGGAGATGAGCAAGTAGTCACTATGCTGCTTACCCTGTTTACCGTTGGTATCGGCACCGGGTCCTTATTATGTAACTGGTTATCAGGAAAAAAAATTGAAATTGGATTAGTGCCGTTTGGTTCAATCGGTTTAACTGTGTTTGGTATTGATCTGTTCTTTTCTCAGCCGGAAATGTTGCCTGCAGCTACTCTCGGTTTGAAAGAGTTTTTATCGAATGGGCATTTACGTTTAATTGCAGATGTGGTTTTGATCGGTTTTTTTGGCGGTTTGTATATCGTGCCATTGATGGCTCTGGTTCAGCAGCGCTCAGAGCCGGAGCATATGTCCAGAGTAATTGCAGGTAACAATATTATTAATGCATTGCTGATGGTCCTGTCCGCTGTCGTAGCGATCATGGTCTTGTCATCCGGTTTTTCTATCGCGCAACTGTTTTTATTGGTGGCGATATTCAATGCGATCGTAGCTGTTTATATCTATTCATTAGTCCCTGAATTCTTCATGCGGTTTATGGTGTGGTTATTGATCCACAGCGTTTATCATGTCAGAGCAAAAGGGCTGGATAAGGT
>DAOWFN010000173.1 GCA_030637945.1 Gammaproteobacteria bacterium | reverse complement strand
TTCATCCAACAGATCAGCCATCGTCTCAACCGCGTGAAACGGTGTTGGTGATCTTGTTATAAAATCTAACAAGCCATTTACAAAGTCTACATCTTGCATATTTTTACCTGTCTAAAAAATCGGTCCGGTTTATCGCGTCTAGTCTGCCAGATTACTATTAATAAGTATTTTATTAAACGACTTTCTTCACTGCTAATTCAGTCTATACAGGGTTTTCTGTTGATATCCTGTGATGACAGGATATAAACCCGCGAGTTTTTTGTCTAAATCATTATTTCCTGTGTCCGTTACCATCGGACGTTTATCTAATGATCGTAATTTCTCGTTAGTCGCTATGATTATAATATTACTATTTTCACCTGTTTGATTAATTACATAACGAATAACTTTTTCACTTAACTGTTGATTGCCGCGCCCAAAGACATGGCCTTGGCCGCCAATAACGGTAACGACAATTTTCACTGGCTGATCTTTAATTATTTTTAATATCGTTTGCTCATCCACATCACTGGCGATTAACGCCTGATTCTGAACGATATCGATGCCTAACAAAGTATTTGGTAAAGCCAACTGACTCATTATCTCTGCGGTAGTTGAGCCTGAACCGATCAGATAAAAAACATCCTGCTCCATCGTCTCGATCACATCGGCAGCAATTTCCTGCAACGAGATTTCTTGATGATCTATTCCGCCCTGCTTGATCATCTGCATTCTTGTGTCATCAACAGGCACTGATAAATAACCATAACATTTTGCGATAACTTTACCTTCACGGAAAGCCTGCTCATCCAGATCCATCACCTGCGCTTCATGTAGCGACATCAGGTTACCATCAAGAATCTGATTAATAATCTCACCGGCATGTAGAGGTGTAACAGCATATACAGCAGAATGAATTTTTACACCTGCTGGTATACCAATAACAGGGATCAATGGATTTTCCTGCTCATCACCGCTGACTGACAGTGCATCAAGAACATCACGTGCGGTTCCGTCACCACCAGCAAACACGATGAAATCGACATGATTCTCGACAAATAAACGTATGGTTTTTTTTGTATCTTCAGCGGTTGATTGTCCTTCACTCTGATAAAGAACTTTGTAAGGTAAATTGAGATCCCGTAAAACAGTCTCACCCATGGTTTTACCTGCAGTATAAAATGAAACCTTATCAGCACTTGCCTGTTTTATTTCCTGCATAGCAAGCATTGCTCGCGATCCTGCCTGAAGGCTAGCGCCACGTGTTAGCGCAAGCTCTACTATATCCTCGCCGTCACTGCCTTTTAAGGCAACAGACCCGCCGATACCCGCCAATGGATTAATCACAAAACCTATTTTCATAAAGGTTATTACATCGCGCAAAACAGTGAGTTTATCAGTTTAATTAACAGCCTATACAATGGTAAAATTCATTTTTTTAAAATATGTAATCCATAATGAAATTTACCGATTGTTACAAACCGCGCCATCAAACATGCTCTGTTAATGTAGGCGGCGTTTTAGTCGGTGGAAACGCGCCCGTCGTAGTGCAATCGATGACCAATACCAATACGGCTGACGTACCTGCAACGGTGCAACAGATCATGCAACTTGCCAATACTGGATCAGAGTTAGTACGAATAACAGTGAACGATGCCAGTGCGGCGGCTGCAGTCGCTCATATTCGTGATGAGCTGGATAACAAACACTGCCATGTCCCTCTTATTGGCGATTTTCATTTCAATGGACATAAACTGTTAAGCGATCATCCAGACTGCGCACAGGCATTAGCGAAATATCGAATAAACCCTGGCAACGTCGGTAAGGGAAAAAAACGTGACGCACAATTCGCCACCATGATTGAGCTCGCCTGCCGATACGATAAAGCCGTAAGAATTGGCGTGAACTGGGGCAGCATGGATCAAGCTTTATTAGCCGAACTCATGGATGAAAATGCTAAATTAGAGAAGCCACATGACGCACATAACGTCATGCTGGAAACAGTCATCCGTTCTGCTTTAGATAGCGCAAAGCAGGCTGAGAACCTTGGGCTGAAAAAAGAAAAAATTATTCTGTCCTGCAAAATGAGTGTGGTAAAAGATTTAATTACAGTCTATCGATCCATGGCACAACGCGATAATTACGCCCTGCACCTGGGATTAACTGAAGCCGGTATCGGCTCAAAAGGCATCGTTGCTTCAACGGCAGCACTCAGTATTTTAATGCATGAAGGTATTGGAGATACTATACGTATCTCACTAACACCTGAACCGGGTGCGCCTCGCGAGAAGGAAGTTGTCGTTGCTCAGGAAATACTGCAAACAATGGGGTTACGCTCCTTTGTTCCACTGGTCACCGCATGTCCTGGTTGCGGCCGCACCACCAGCACATATTTTCAGGAACTGGCATCACAAGTTCAAAATTATTTACGTACGAAAATGCCAGACTGGAAAGAAAAGTACAGTGGCGTCGAAGATATGTCAGTTGCTGTGATGGGTTGCGTAGTTAATGGTCCAGGTGAAAGTAAACATGCAAATATTGGCATCAGTTTGCCTGGCACTGGCGAGCGCCCTGTCGCTCCAGTTTATGAAGACGGGAAAAAGACCGTGACGCTTAAGGGGGAGAATATTGCCGCTGAATTTGAAGGCATTATTGATGCTTATATTGTAAAATCATATAAGTCACGGTAGTGAACAATCAAATCAGGTTAAGCTTTCTCGTAACATAAACCATTTGTTCTGGCTTACGTTATTTTATTTTTCATTATTCACTACGCACTGGCCTGCTGAGCATTTATCTCACGGCGTTTTCTCACTGCTGCTGCAAGTTCTGCCAGGCATGTCTCCGTCGTCTCCCATGAGATGCAGGCATCTGTAACACTTTGACCAAAAGTAAGCTTCTGTCCCTCGATAACATCCTGTCGCCCTTCCACCAGATGGCTCTCTAACATCACACCCATGATACGATTTTCGCCGTTAGATACTTGTTCCGCGACATTATTACAAACGTCTACCTGTCTACGATAATCTTTCATGCTGTTCGCATGCGAACAATCAACCATCATCGTTGGTTTCAAACCGTATTTTTCAAGCTGTTCTGCCGCATGCTGAATACTCTTGGCGTCATAATTTGGCTGTTTTCCACCACGCAGAATAATATGACAATCATGATTACCTTTGGTTGAAAAAATTGCAGAGTGTCCTTCTTTGGTCAGCGACATGAACACATGAGGGCTGGACGCTGCCTTAACGGCATCAATCGCAATTTTAAAACCGCCATCTGTACTGTTTTTAAAGCCAACCGGGCATGACAAGCCTGAGGCCAACTCACGATGCCCCTGACTCTCTGTTGTCCTGGCACCAATAGCACCCCAACTAACCAGATCGGCAATATATTGCGGGCTAATCAGGTCAAGATACTCTGTACCCGTAGGCACACCATCGACGGCTAAATCACGCAGTAACCCGCGAGCCAGTCGCAAACCTTTATTAATCTCAAAACTCTCATCGAGATTCGGATCGTTGATCAGCCCTTTCCAACCAACCGTGGTACGAGGCTTTTCAAAATAAACACGCATGACGATGCACAGGTCACCTGCCATCTCCAGTATAAGTTTTTTTAGCCTTTTAGCGTACTCCCTAGCAGCATCTGGATCATGTACAGAGCAAGGCCCCACTATCACCACCAGACGATCATCTTCGCCATGCAGGATATTATGTATAGCAGTACGCGCATGATAGACCGTTTCAGATGCCTGTTCGTTCATGGGGAATTCCTCGTGCAACTTTATTGGCGGAAGCACTTCCTGAAGCCCTGTAATACGTACATCATCAGTTTTAAAAATCATCGTTCAAACTCTTTAACTCAAATCACACAAATTTCTTAGATATATGAATTATATAGGAATAATCACAAACTATCTCTGCGAAATACACAGGCCTGTGCCTTATCAGAAATTTTACAGGGGAGCCGGCTTTCCTACACTATCAAGGTCAGAGTGCTTTTAGTAAGGCTGGAAGCTCATGCAGGCTAGTTATAATGGCATCTGGCTCACAGTCATCCAGAATCCATTGCTTTTGATCTCGATTTAACCAGATGGCAAACACACCCGCTAACTTTGCACCTAAGATATCATTTACAGGGTCATCGCCTATGTGTGCCATATGACAGGCTTCAATGTTAGCTAGTTCTTGCATTTTTAAATATATGTCAGGCTCAGATTTGAGTTTGCCAACCGTTTCAGAATTTAATGACAAATCGAACCAATGATCGACACCTGTTTTTACCGTGTTTGCATTGCCATTTGTAACACTCACTAATTGAAAAGTTTTACTCAACTTATCCAACACTGGCTTCACATCATCAAATAAGGTTACTTCCTGACGCGCCTCGTAAAATATTCCAAAAGCTGATTCTATCCAGTCTAACGATAAGTCAAACTCATTTGCCAATTGTTCAAATGAAAGCAGTCTTAATCTCGTTAAATCATGGGAAAGTTGAGGCCTGCTATTTTTAAGCACACGCCTTTTATCACGCAGCTGCTGTATGTCATATCTTTGTGTTATTTCCGGAACGTGTTTCGACAACCACAGATACAATGTTTTTTCAGCACTTAATATCGTTGGTGAACATGGCCATAAAGTATCATCAAGATCAAAACTTAATACTTTAATCGTTGCTGGCATGATGGTAAAACTTCGTTAAATAACAACTGTAGAAAAAATAAACTGTTTAGTTGTAAATTATTTTATCTGCGTCTCTAATCAGGTCGCCTTCTGAATTTTCTGCCTGGGTTTTTATCAGAACATTCGGTGTATCAATAGTGTCTGCATCAGTGACTTTGCTCTGATTAACTGGATTCTGAACAACTTCTACAGGTAGGTCCACATTTTTAGTCGAGGCAAAATGAGTCAAACTATCCATAGAAAAGTTCACCAGATAACCATCGACTTTCTGATCTTTTCTATATTTTTTTAAAGAAGAAATCGCCGTTTTTCTATCCGAAAAATAACCAAACCTTACGTTAAAACGCACTTCGTTTTTCTTATTTACAAGATCAGAGACATAGGCATTTAGATTTTGTAGCTGTAACTTTTCAACCATTTTTTCTGCGTTAGTTAGACGACCATACAGACCGACTTGAATAGAGTATCTCGCCTGGTCCAGGACATCGTTAGTAATTAAATCCGGCTCCGAGTTAACGACATTTTGCGGACTTAAATCCTTCTGACTGTCGATGACAACAGGTGGGGTTTTATCAACAGATGATTTATTAACATCGGAAGTTGATGTCAGTATTTCTGACTTTTTTATCGATGGCGTTTTATCCGTAATAACCTTTACGGAGTTTATTACAACCTCAGGCTGATCGACGTCAATCATTTCACCGGCATCAACAACCTTGGGTCTCTGTTGCTCGACATCGCTCGCCAGACTGGCGTTTTTTACAGGCAGAGGTAAAGGTTCACTTTCACTACTTGCCACACGGTAAGTTTTCGCTTGTTGATAACCCAATATAAAACCGCTGGAAAAAACCAGAGCCGTCCCTATCACAGCGACAAAGCTTAGTTTTATAATACCGCGATTATCAATCAGTATAGGTGCCATATTCTGTATCTTTAATAATAATATTTGGAAGTTATAATGCGTATTTTAGCTTACCTAAAATCGAATGAGCGGATTTAGACATAAATTAAAACAACAGAAAAAAACTGTTACATCAAGATTTTGATCTCAATAGACAAGCGGGATGTCTATCCACTGATACCAATAATTGAACAGTTTTTTATCGTGACATGCCAGCACGGATCGTATCTCGAGCTGCCCTCGAAAAACTTCTTCATCATCTAAAGAGATCGAATGCCCACCGGCTTCGCGAAAAATCAAACTTCCGGCGGCGTAATCCCACATTTTTTGCCCCCCGTGCAAGTACACATCAAAACGTCCGGCAGCCATCCAGCACCAGTCGATTGCTGATGAACCTATGTTTCGTTGTGAAGCAAAAATACTTTCTGTTACCAGCTTGACGGCGAGTTTTTCCGGCAGGCGTTTCAGATCAATTTCCGCGACAACTGGTTTATTGTCAGCAAATACCATCTGCGAATGATCGATACGCTGGTCGTTCAGATATGCCCCCTGCCCTGATATTGCCGTAAACATCTCATCTCGTACCGGATCATAAATAAGACCTAATTGTTGCTGCCCATCAATAATCAATGCGATAGAGACTGCAAAAAAAGGCAGGCCAGCAGCATAATTGCTCGTGCCATCCAGTGGATCGATACACCAGTAACCGCTACTCTCATCTGTCGCGGCATTAGCTATCACAGCCAGCTGTTGCTGCTCTGTCATTTCCTCGCCCAGGATATCGTACACCGGCCAATGCAGCTTCAACTCACGCTCTAAACGAGCTTGCATAGCAAGATCGGCAGGCGTTATCACACTGCCATCCTGTTTATATTCAAATTCTGTATGGCCAAAATCTTTTAGCAATTCATCCTTGGCAGCAACTTTAACTAACGATTTAAGTTTTTCTATATCAGGGAATATCATTTAAGTCACCAGGGGATATCACTACCATCGATATCAATAAAACGGCCACTATCTTCGATGGTTAATTTTAATAAGTGATGAAATAATTGCTCGACAGATTCACGTGTTGTAATTTCAGCATCGGGCCCGCCCATATCTGTCTTCACCCACCCAGGATGAAGTGCGACGCTGATAACACCTTGTTCTTTTAGATCGATAGAGAGACTCTTTACCACAGCGTTTAGTGCGGCTTTACTCGAGCGATATATATAGCTGTTACCATAACCATTATCTGCCATGCTGCCCATTTTACTACTCATACAGGCGACAATCTTGCGTTTACCCATAAATAGCTGCCCAGAGAAAGCCTCAACCATCTTTAACGGTGCAATACTATTAACCTGAAAAGCCTGCATCCAGCTTTCGGCATCAACTGAACCAAATCTATTTTTATCCGAGCCATAGATACCCGCATTATTAATCAATATATCGATGGAATCGTTACGCAGCTCATAGGACAAAGCCTGTAACGTGCCTAATTCCTGCATGTCAGCGATATGGACGCTGATTTGACCATTTGACAGCTTTGCAATATTAAACAGATTATCCGCATTGTGAGGGTTTCGGCAGCAGGCAAAAACACGCCAGCCCTGTTCATTTGCATACTTGACCATTTCCAGGCCAATACCACGGTTCGCACCTGTGATTAATATATTCATGTTTCGAGTGTCTACAAAAGATATCTAAAAAAGAAGTGATTTTACAGCAACAGCTTAATTAAAATTGCTTAAAACACAAAAAAGCCGTCTAGTGATAATTTAATCACTAGACGGCTTTTTATTTAGATTTTAAATTAGACTAGTTATCTATTAGCCGATATTGTAGATCTGATTCATATAGAACTGTTCGTATTCATTGCCGGGAAGCGCTTTACTCCAGTAGTAACCTTGACCAAATTGACAGCCAAGACCTTTTAACACATCAAGCTGCCGCTCATTTTCAACACCTTCAGCAAGCAAAATTAATTTCAACCCTCGCGTCAAACCTGCTATAGCTTCAACAATTGCGGAGTCTTCCTCATTGTCTGGTAACCCTTCGATAAACTCGCGATCGATCTTAACCACATCAACCGGAAATTCTTTGAGATAAGCCAAAGACGCATATCCTGTACCAAAGTCATCCAGGAATACTTTCATACCCATGCCACGTAATTTTTTCAATGTGGCTTCTACTTCACCAACATTGTCTATTAATGTTCGCTCCGTAATCTCCACAGACAATGATGAAGCATCGATATCATGTTCCGCCACCGCTTGTGTGAATAGCGCAACCAGATCCTGCTCCTTAAATTGCCTTGGTGACAGATTGATCGATACGTTTTGATTTGTTAAGCCCGCATCCTGCCAGACACGAACTTGCTTGCAGGCTGAATATATTAGCCATTCACCCATCGCAACGATCAGACCGCAGTCTTCTACCACCGAAACAAAATCAGAGGGGTGGATCATGCCTTTATCAGGATGCTGCCATCGCAATAATGCTTCAACACCTGTAATTTCATTTTTATGTATATCTATGATCGGCTGGTAATGGATTAAAAACTCGTCATTTTCGAAAGCAGCTTTCAGGCTATTTTCTAACTCCAGACGCTCCATTGCATTAACGCTCATTTCCGGCTTATAGAATTGAAAACAATGGCGCCCATTTTCTTTAGCGCGGAACATAGCAGTATCTGCATTTTTCAATAAGGTACGAGCATCTCTACCATCGTCAGGGTACACAGAAATACCAATGGATGCACTGGTATACGTTTCCTGATCATCTAATCGAACATTATGTTCAAGTATGGTTGTCAGATTATCTGCTATCGAAATAGCATCTTCAGGACTACTTATACCTTCGATAATCACCGCAAACTCGTCACCGCCAAGTCGCGCAATGGTGTCGGCACGGCGTAACGATTTGGAAATCAATTCACCCACAGCTTTAATTAACTTATCACCAGCATCATGACCAAATGAATCATTTACCAGTTTGAAATCATCAATATCAACAAGCATTAATGCCATCGATGTGCGACTACGCTCCGAACGCATAACGGCCTGTTCCATACGGTCTGCGAACAGTAATCGATTAGGTAAGCCGGTCAAAGTATCACGATAAGCCAATAGGCTAACTTTGCGCTCAGCAATAACTTTAGCGACAACAGATTTCACACGATGTTTGAGAACGGCCCACTTGATAGGTTTAGTGATAAAGTCGATGGCACCAACTTCATACGCTCTTTCAACAGAAGCATCATCATCCAGTCCGGTGATCATCATCACTGGAATATCCGTATGGCCTTTTTCTTTAATTTGCTGACAGGTAGTAAAACCATCAATCCCCGGCATAACAGCGTCCAGCAGGATCAACGCAGGATGGTATTTTTCAACAGCTTTGATCGCTTCGAGACCATCTGATGCTTCGACGATATCGAAATCTTCAGATTCGAGCACATGGCGAACCATCAAGCGAATTGACGGGTCATCGTCTGCTAAAACAACGATGGGCCTTTCTTCATATTTTTGGGTATCACTAAATAATGAAACGACGTTCGACATAGACTACAGCTCCCGTTTATCGGCTTTCATGCGTATAGAAACCTTCCATTTCTACACATTCACATATGTACCAATTGTAGACCTTAAATACGTGCTTTCATGATATCCACATGAATTCACTAAAAATAAATCAGATCGACTATGAAAAAATACTACACCAGCTAGAAATGGAAGAAAATACCGTTTATCTACTAATTTAAGGTAAAAACAACCTCACAATTGAGTAAAAATGAGAAAAAAGGTCACTTTAGACTCTTTTCAACCAGTTCTGTGACATCCCTGGACAGTTCTGGTAGTGAAATAAGTCTTTGTAGCTCTGATTTCATTAACTGCTGACGTTTTTCGTTATACCGTTTCCAGCGCGTCAATGGCACACTTAATCGCGAGGCAATCTGTGGGTTAATCGCGTCAATAATTTCTATATAGCTACCCAGCAATCCATATCCAAAACCACTGATATCATGAAAGCAAATTGGGTTCGCTGAACAAAAAGCACCCAACAGCGAGCGTACACGATTAGGGTTTTTAATATCAAAATCATCGTGGGCAAAAAGTTGCTCTACCCTTTTCGTCCCGGGTACATCGGCTAGAAGATTGGGATCTGTCGCCTGCACCGTGAACCACTTATCAAGAACAAGATTATCGTTTTTCCATTGTTGATAAAACGCTTCTATGACTTCTTTAGAATCTGAAGTTTTACTGTGAACGAGTGACTTAAACGCTGCGATTTGATCAGTCATATTATCTGCAGACTGATACTGCGCTTTAGCTAAAGATTCACCTAGCTCATCTACATACATCAAATAAGACAAAGATTGATGACGCAATGACCGTTTACCCATAGACACTGGCAATAAATTATATTCATCTTGCACATTGGACTGGTAAACATGGAATAAATCATCTTTTAATTGCTGCGCTAACTGCGAGTGGATAAATTCCCTCGCCTGATGGATGGCATCGACATCAACGACGGTTAACATCTCACCGATGTAACTAAGAGAAGGCAAAGTTATTGCACGGGCGATTAACGCTTTATCTAAAGTCTGATCAAGCAAGGTTTTTTGACAGGCTGCTACATAATAATCCGGCAACAATAACTCTTTACCTTCATTGATAGAATCTACCATCGATAAAATAATTCGCGTTGATAACTGCTGACCGGCCTCCCAGCGATTGAAGTCATCGGTTTCATGCGCCATACAAAAAGCCAGTTCTTCATCATCACGATTAATCTTTAATTTTACCGGTGCTGAATACCCCTGAAAAATTGATAATGCCGGCTTTTCCTGTATATTTTTAAATTCGAATCGCTGCTCGTTATCAGTAAATTCCAACACGCCCGACGCATGTCTATGTTCCATTTTTTTATCGAACAAAGAAAATTTTACCGGAATATGAAAAGGTAATTTCTCTGTCTGGGCAGGCGTCGCTAGTGTCTGCTGTGAAAAATCTAAAGTATATGTATTTTCACTGGCATCAAAACTTTCTTTCACAGACACTTCAGGGGTGCCCGCCTGCTTATACCAACGTCTAAATTGTTTCAAATCAATCTGACTTGCATCCTCCATTGCATTAACAAATTCTTCTGTTGTCACCGCCTGTCCATCATGGCGATCAAAATACAGATCCATGCCTTCGCGGAATTTTTCTTTACCCAGCAAGGTATAAATCATGCGAATAATTTCAGCACCCTTATTGTAAACAGTGACGGTGTAGAAATTATTTATCTCCTGATAAGAGTCAGGTTGTATAGGATGCGCCATCGGACCAGCGTCTTCTGCAAATTGCGCTGTACGTAAAACATTAACATCGTCGATTCTTTTCGGTGCAGCAGAATTCATATCAGCCGTAAATTGCTGATCCCTGAATACCGTCAGGCCTTCTTTCAGTGTGAGCTGAAACCAGTCACGACAGGTGACGCGATTACCACTCCAGTTGTGAAAATATTCATGGCCAATGACACCTTCTATACCCATAAAGTCGGTATCAGTTGCTGTATCCTGCCTGGCAAGAACATATTTAGAGTTAAATACATTCAATCCTTTATTTTCCATTGCGCCCAT